>CAZTML010000060.1:4228-10260 GCA_964614935.1 uncultured Clostridia bacterium
TTATAGACTTCTCCCATGGGACTGACTCAGAAGACCCCTGATACAATTCATTCGTCATAACTATTAATACACGTAAGTGTCATTCTTAACGCAGGGTCCATAGTAGCGGTTTTTTGTGAAAAAACCGCTACTATGGACATTTTTTCTCTTGACAATTGAGCATTCGTTCAACTATAATATACATGAACAGTTGAACAATCATTCAACTAAGAGTTAATTCTAGTATATAAGGAGGTTTTATGTGTCTACTAATGAAGTTTTAGTATGTGATTGCGAAGCAATACATGCAGATATAGTTAATAAGGTTAAAAAAAGATTTCCCCGGGATGAAGATATTTATGATTTATCGGACTTCTTTAAGGTATTAGGTGACAGTACACGTATGAAAATAATATGGGCACTTGATGAAAGTGAAATGTGCGTGTGTGACATTGCAGTTTTATTAAACATGACCAAATCAGCTATTTCTCACCAGCTAAGAGCATTAAGAAATGCAGAACTTGTTAAATTTAGAAAAGAAGGCAAGGAAGTATATTATTCCTTAAAAGACGATCATGTAAGAGATATTTATGAAAAAGGCATGGAACATATAAGAGAAAAGTATAACGAAACAAACTAAAAAACATAAGGAAATTAAACAAAAGAAATATAGTGAATATAAAGATAAAGCAGTATTATGGAGGAAGATGAGGATATGACAAAGACATATAAACTAGAAGGATTGGATTGTGCTAATTGCTTAGCAAAAATGGAGAGAAAAATTAGTAAATTAAAAGGTGTTAAAAGTGTTTCATCAAACTTTTTTACTGAAAAGTTAGTTATAGAGGCAGATGAGAACTTAATTCCAGAAATAGAAGAAGCTGCATCAAAAATAGTAAAAAAATATGAACCACAGGTAGTGCTCAAAAACGCATAAGTAGAGAACATGGCATAAGGAGAAGATATGAAAACATTAATATGGCGGTTAGTTATAAGTGGAGTATTTTTTGGTTCTGGATTTATAGTTGACGGTAGCCAAGTAAAGCTTGTTTTATATGCAATATCTTATATATTAGCTGGAGGAGATGTTGTAAAAAGGGCTTTTGAGAACATTAAGGATGGAGAAGTCTTTGATGAAAACTTTTTGATGGCTATAGCTTCTATTGGGGCATTTCTAATTGGGGAAGCCCCCGAAGGTGTTGCGGTAATGCTTTTTTACCAGGTTGGAGAAGCTTTTCAATCCTATGCAGTGGGACAATCTAGGAGGTCAATTGCTTCCTTAATGGATATACGTCCTGACTATGCTAATGTATTGAGAAATGACGAAGTTCTTACTGTATCTCCTGAAGAAGTTGAAATAGGCGAAATTATTTTAGTCAAAGCAGGAGAAAAGGTGCCCCTTGACGGTATAGTTACGGAAGGATCTTCAATGCTTGACACATCTGCTCTAACAGGTGAATCTCTTCCAAGGCATGTTAGTGTAGGAAATGAATTATTAAGCGGATGCATCAATATTAATGGTTTAATTTACGCAAAGGTTACAAAAGCTTTCAGTGAATCAACTGTAAACAAGATTCTTGAATTAGTAGAAAATGCAAGTAGCAGGAAATCTAAGTCGGAGAAGTTTATTACCAGGTTTGCTAGATATTACACACCAATTGTTGTTGTAATTGCAGCTATTCTCGCAATAGTTCCTCCACTTATAGTAAAGGATGCTACATTTAGTGATTGGATTTACAAATCTTTGGCATTTTTAGTTGTATCATGCCCTTGTGCCTTGGTAATTTCAGTTCCTTTAAGTTTCTTTGGTGGAATAGGTGGAGCTTCTAAAAACGGTATACTGATAAAGGGAAGCAACTACTTAGAAGAAATGGCGAAAACTGAAATAGTTGTATTTGATAAAACAGGAACCTTAACTAAGGGTGTTTTTAAAGTTCAAAAAATACATTCAGAAAGCAATCAGCCAAATGAACTTTTAAAGCTTGCAGCTTATGCTGAAAATTATTCAAATCATCCAATTTCCACATCTTTAAAGGAAGCATATAAAGAGGAAATAGATAGCGAAAAAATTTCTAATGTGGAAGAAATTTCTGGACATGGTGTATCCGCTCTTGTGGAAGGAATAAAAGTTTTAGCAGGAAATGATAAACTTATGGACAAATATAATATTCCATACAATAAAGAAGTATCTGAAGGAACTGTAGTCCATGTTGCAACAGATGGTGAATATGCAGGCTACATTCTTATTGCTGATCAGGTTAAGGATGATGCTTCTGATGCTATTAAACAATTAAAGAAGCAAAATATTAAGGACATAGTAATGCTTACCGGTGACAGCCAATCAGCAGGTGAAAATACTGCAAGGGAATTAGGAATTGACAAGGTATTTACTCAGTTATTGCCTGCAGACAAGGTTGAAAAGGTAGAAGAATTAATATCTCAAAATCACGAAAAAGGCAGCTTGATGTTTGTTGGAGATGGAATCAATGATGCACCAGTACTAGCTAGGGCTGATGTTGGTGTGGCCATGGGAGGACTTGGGTCAGATGCTGCAATAGAAGCTGCAGATGTAGTAATAATGACTGATGAGCCGTCAAAAATAGCGACAGCCATAGAAATTTCTAAAAACACCTTGAAAATCGCCTACCAAAATATTATTTTTGCCATATCGGTAAAAGTTGTAATCTTAATTTTAAGCACTATTGGTTATGCAAGCTTGTGGGCAGCAGTATTTGCAGATGTTGGGGTAACTTTTATAGCAATATTGAATGCAATGAGAGCACTTAGATTTAAGTGATGGGCTCTTTTCACTAACGTTCAGGATGACATGCCTTTGGCATGAATATTTACAAATAATTAGGAGGCTTTATGGAACTTACAAATTTCCAAGAATTAATTGCAAAGGTTCAAGGCGGTAGTTCAATAAAAAGAGTTGCTGTTGCAGCAGCCCAGGATGATCATACTTTAGAAGCAGTTTTTAAGGCAGCCCAAGATAAATTAGTTGAACCTGTATTAGTAGGTAACAAGGAAAAAATAACTGAAATTTTAAAAAATCTTAATGTAGAGTATGATTTAGACAGTATTATTAATACAGAAAATGACCAAGAAGCAGCAGAAAAAACCGTTGAAATAATTAATGAAGGTAAAGCAGACTTTATTATGAAAGGAAAGCTACAGACAGCTGACCTTTTAAAGGCTGTAGTTAACAAGGAAAAAGGCTTAAGAACAGGTAAGGTAATGTCCCATGTAGCTATTTTGGAAGTTCCGGCTTATCACAAATTAATTGCAATAACCGATGGCGGAATGATGATGTATCCAGATGTAGAGGAAAAGAAAGAGATACTTGAAAATGCCGTTAATGTTTTTAAGTCTATGGGCTATGAATGTCCAAAGGTTGCAGTCCTTGCAGCAGTAGAAACTGTAAATCCTAAAATGCCTGAAGCTGTTGATGCAGATATTCTTAAAAAAATGAATGAATCAGGTGAAATCAAAGATTGTATTGTTGAGGGGCCTATTTCCGTTGATTTAACATTTAATAAGGAATCTGCAGAAGTTAAAGGTTATAAGAGTCCCGTAACAGGTGAAGCAGATATTTTGTTGGTTTCAAATATAACAGTAGGCAATATATTGAGCAAGGCACTCTTGGAGATGGCAAATGCAACTATGGCAGGAATAATAGTTGGAGCAAAAGTTCCCATAGTCTTGACATCAAGAGGGGCTACTACGCAGGAAAAATACCTATCATTGGTATTGTCTGCTTCAGCAGTAAAATAAATAACTTACATAAACAGAATTCTCCCTAATATAAATTATTAAAGGCATATTAGGGGGAATTTTTTATGGATGAGAATGATATTGCAAAAATTATAAAAATTTTAAAAGAAAGACCTGATTTCAGAGGCTTGCTTCATTTTACGGACTTCTCAAATTTAAATTCAATAATTAACATTGGTTATTTATTAAGTAGAGCACTTTGTTATGCCTATAATATAGAATTTTTTGATGTTTCAAATGGAGAAGAATATGCAAATGACTATGTGAAGTTTTACCTGACAGAAAAAAATGACGATGTCTTATACAGGTTAAAAACGCCTGTCTACTTATTATTTAGCCAAAATTTAATAAAATCGGATTTCTCCATGTTTTCAAACAAAGCCAATAAAACGTTTAAAATAAACAAAGATACTGAATTTATTAAAGATATTTCTCTTTTGCTAGCAGAGCCTGTGTCCTTAAAACAACTTAAAAAGATTATTTTCAGGTGTGATGGAGATTACAAGAGAGCATGTTATTTGTTCGGGAAAAACAAATTGTATACTGTAGAACCGAACATGTTTTTTCACGAAGAAAATTATATTAAGGATTACAGTATTTACTACAATTCAGAACAGCACAAGGATTTGTTTGTCCTTCATTTTAAAACTAACCTTCCTGTAAAAAATGATAGTCACGAATACAAACTATATGATTTAAATGATAATATAGTGAAATCTGCAAAAATTTCTTTCCTTGAATCCTGCAGTACTAATTTTAATCTCGAAATAGTAAAACCTGAACAGCCGGTAAAGTTTAAATTATGGTTTTATGGGAACTTATGCATTGAAGAAACTATAGGATAAATATAGGACTATGAGCACTTCGATAAAGTGTCATTGCTATAAATAATAATCACGTAGTGTCATCTGAACGTAGTGAAGAATCTCAGTTTTAAAATGATTAGATCTTTCGCTAACGCTCAGATACCATAGGATGACATCACATCTTGACACTACGGAACTATTAACTGAATCTATTTGCTGCAGGTTTTGAAATATTTTTAAGGGCTATTTCGGCATTATCCTGCAATCTAGGCTCAACAGAAATATCACCTAGTGAAACCATACCTACTAATTGGTTGTTTTCGACAATTGGAAGTCTCCTAATTTGCTTTTCACTCATTATCCTTACGGCATCATGAACATCCATATCAGGTGTACCTACTACAGGATTTGCTGTCATTATTTCTTTTACATGCAAGTAACCATCATCACCATTAGCTATTGCTCTTAAAGCAATGTCTCTATCTGTTACTATACCTACTACGCTTCTTTGAGAACAAATTGGAATCGAGCCAACGTTGTAAGATTTCATAAGTTGTGCAGCTTTTTCCACAGAATCATCAGAGTTTAAACTTGCAATTTGTCTTGACATTATGTCTCTTATTTTCAAAAATATCACCTCCTCTAATATGCTTTCCTTTATCTATGCTTGTATTCAAATTATTGAATTTAAAAAATATACATATTTTGACATTACGTGTTTAAAAATGTGTCCATTGGGTATTAGATATTTATATATTGTTAAGGAGGATGTATGATGGAAACAGTAAAATGGAACGGAAGAAACTTACTTAAAACTATTGCGGAAAATGAGGCAGCAGCAACTAGGTTATACAGGGCAATTGCAAATGAAGCAAGAATAGGTGAAATATTTTTTGAACAGTTGGCCCAAGATGAAGAAAGGCACGAACAAATTTATAATGCACTGTTTGAAAAATTTTCAGAAAAAATGGATATTGAAATAGAAAAGTCAGATGCTGAATATGTTGATTTATTAGTTGAAAGCAATATTTTGTTTGATGATGAGCTAGTTGAAAAAGCAAAGAAAATATTTACTAAATCACAAATATTTGATATAGCCGAAAAGGCTGAAAGGGATGCAATTTTGTTTGTGACTGAATTACAAAGACTTTATCCTAACATGGCACAAGAGGAGATGGCAATTATACTAAAAGAAGAGCAAAATCACTTGAAAAAGGTCCTGGAAAGGAAAAAAGAAAGTCAGCCAATGTTTGGGAGAGGAATGTAAGATAAATCATATTATTTTCTAAAAAAAGAATGCATTATTTCATCAAATGTTTTATAATTGAGATAAGGCAATTGATAATTGACATAAATTATAAATATACATAAAGGAGTTAATAATATGGCAGAAAAAAATATTAAAAAAGAAATTAAGAAGAAAAAGAAAAAAGAAGAAAAGGTTACCTATGTACCTGCAGAGCCTTATGTAAG
>CAZTML010000061.1:0-10092 GCA_964614935.1 uncultured Clostridia bacterium
TATACAAGAATTATTGGCATTTATTTCAACTAGGGTGCCAGAAATTCCAAATGTAACCTTAGATGGCCTCTTTGGACCAGAAACCAAAGCATCTGTAACAGCTTTCCAAAGAATGTATGGGCTTGAAGAAGACGGTATTGTCGGCAAAGAAACGTGGAACTCAATGGTAAGTGTTTATAGAAATTTAAGATACAGTGAAAATCAAAACACCTACACTATATCTTAATATTTATTAAATGAAAGAAGGTGATATTATGAGTATCCCAGATATAGATGTAGTAATTCCAGAAGCTCCCCTACCCCTTAATGTTGTCTCCTTCCCCCTATATATAACTGTACATTTAGGAGCACCTGATGAAGAGGCTCTTAATGTAACAGTTCCATATTTGGACTATATCAAAAATGTAGCTTCTAGTGAATTGTATCCAACATGGCCGGAAGAAGCACTGAGAGCTAATGTTCTAGCAATTTCTTCTGTTGCCTTGAATAGATTGTTTACAGAATGGTACAGGACAAGGGGTTATGATTTTGATATTACAAATACCACACAATACGATCAAGCCTATGTTCATGAACGTGGTATCTTTGATAGTATTTCAAATGTTGTAAACCAAACTTTCGATCAATATATAGTAAGGGAAGGCCGTATAGAACCCTTATTTGCAACATTTTGTGACGGAAGAGTCTCTCAATGTAACGGTATGTACCAGTGGGGTTCTGTAGACTTAGCAAATCAAGGTTATTCAGCAGAGGAGATCCTTAGATACTACTACGGCGATGACATAACCCTTGTTTCTAGTGGTCCTGCAGTAGAAATTCCAGAAACCTATCCTGGCCATCCTCTTTCTTTAGGTGATTCAGGAATTGATGTTTTTAGAATGCAGCATTCTTTAAGCAGAATAAATGATAATTTCCCTTTGATTCCTACAGTTGAAGTAAACGGATATTTCGATGAAAGAACCGAAAATGCAGTGCGAGTATTTCAAGAAGTATTTAATTTGCCTGTAACTGGTATTGTAGACAGTGATACCTGGTACCAAATCCGCTATATATATATTGCTGTTACAAGCTTAGCTGAACTAGCTTCAGAAGGACTATCATTTGAAGAATTGAGACAACTTTTTTCAAATATAGTATTAGAGGGTGGAACTTTACCCATAGTAGCCTATATAGAACTTTTTCTCAATATTATTTCTCTAAAATACGATCAAATACAACCTATTGAAGTAAATACATTTTACGGCCCGGAAACAACTGAAGCAGTAAGAACATATCAAAATATAATGGGCTTAACTCCTACTGGTATTGTTGATCAAGAAACAATAAATTTATTATATCGGGATACTTATTCTATTCTTACATCAACACCTGTAGAAGAATTAAGCTTGCCTATACTTCCTTACATGGGAGTAGATTTAGTTCAAGGAATGGGCCCCGAATATCCAAGAGTAATCCTACTTGAAATAATGCTCAATACTATATCCCCTATGCATCCTGAAATAAATCCTGTTAGAATTAGCGGAGAGTTTGATTCCTCTACAAGAGCTGCAGTTATTGCCTTCCAAAATTTATACGGGCTACCGGCTACAGGTGTAGTAGATGAAGAAACATGGAATAGAATAAATGAGGTTTATCAGTCATTTATTCAAAATCGTTAGGTCTTAATATAAGGAGATGATATGATTAGTTTTAATAATAATGAAAATTTGATTTTAGAAATTCAAAATTACCTTATTAACATAAGAAATACATATCCTTCATTACCACTAATAGAGCCAACAGGAGTTTATGACCAAGAAACACGAAATGCTGTTATAGCATTTCAAAATATTAAAGGACTGCCTCCCACCGGTTCTGTTGATCTACGGACAGGCAATGAATTGGTACGTGAAAACAACGAGTATTTGAGAAGGACTCAAACGCCTGTTAGAATCCCTTTCTCATCATCAGATTTTCAAAATGTAAAAATAGGAGATCAAAGGGATTCAGTATATGCGTTAAAAATAATGCTTAACAGCTTTAACAGAAAATTCTCGAATTACATTGAATTACAAATTACAGACATATATGACGAAAAAACAGAGGAGGCTATAAAGATATTCCAAGAAAGAAGTATGCTACCTATAACAGGTATTGTAGATATAGAAACATGGAATGCCTTAGTTAACATATATGACTGTTGTAGATTTTATAATTAACCCCCCTTTTCTATTGACTTTTATTATACTTTTGGTAAAATATAATTAGCACTCATGTCTTTAGAGTGCTAATAAATTTACTAAATTATGTATGCCTTTGCCCTAGACCAATTCTTTCTCCATAATGGATGAAGAAAAATGGATTAGGTCATAAAGTGCAGCTAATAGAAAGGACGATAAATATGGCAAAAAAACAATTTAAATCAGAATCTAAGCGACTTCTAAACTTAATGATTAATTCGATTTACACACACAAGGAAATATTCTTAAGGGAGCTTATTTCAAATGCTAATGATGCAATTGACAAAAGCTATTACATGTCATTAACAGACAAGAATATAGTCTTTAATAAAGATGACTTTTATATAAGGATTTCTCCTAATGAGGAAGACAGAACATTAACTCTCTCCGATACAGGAATAGGTATGTCAAAAGAAGAGCTTGAAACAAATCTTGGTACCATTGCAAAAAGTGGGTCCTTCGATTTTAAAGAAAACAATGAAGCTAAGGATGGGGTTGATATAATCGGTCAATTTGGCGTTGGATTTTATTCTGCCTTCATGGTTGCTGACAAGGTTACGGTTATAAGCAAGAAATTAGGCTCTGACGAAGCTTTTAAGTGGGAATCTGAGGGAGCAGACGGGTATACAATCAGTCCAAGCGAAAAAGAGCAAGTTGGTACCGATATTATTATGAAAATCAAAACAAATACTGAAGATGTAGACTATGATGAATTCCTTGATCCCTATAACTTGAAATCCTTAGTTAAAAAATATTCTGATTTCATCAAATACCCAATCAAAATGATGATGAATAAAAGAAAGCTCAAAGAAGGAACAGAAAATGAGTACGAAGATTTTTTCGAAGACGAAACATTAAATAGCATGGTTCCTATATGGAGGAAAAACAAAAGCGAGCTAAAAGATGAAGATTACGAAAACTTCTACATGGAAAAACATTTCGGGTATGAAAAACCATTAAAATATACCCATGTTAAAGTTGAAGGTCTCGTAAGCTACAATGCAATTTTGTATATTCCTGCTAGGACACCTTTTGATTTCTATACAAAAGAATTTGAAAAAGGCCTAGAGCTTTATTCTAACGGTGTTTTGATAATGAAAAAATGTGGTGATTTACTGCCTGACCACTTTGGTTTTGTTCAAGGTATAGTTGATTCAGCTGACTTATCACTTAATATTTCAAGAGAAGTCTTACAACATGACAGGCAGCTTCAATTTATTGCAAAGAAAATAAGCGAGAAAATCAAAAGCGAACTTCTCTCAATGCTAAATAACGAAAGAGAAGACTATGAAAAGTTCTTCGAAAATTTCGGGAGAACTTTAAAATATGGTTTGTATAGCGAGTGGGGGGCAAACAAGGAAACCCTGCAAGACTTGGTGATGTTTTATTCATCTCATGATAAAAAGTTGGTTACTCTTGATGAATATGTGTCAAGAATGAAAGAAGACCAAAAATACATTTACTATGCATCAGGAGAAAGTATAGATAAATTGTCTAAACTACCTCAAGCTGAATTAATTACTGATGAGGGATATGAAATTCTTTACTTCCTTGATGAAATTGATGAATTTGCTATAAAGGTACTGCTAAACTATAAAGAAAAAGAATTTAAGAATATATCAAGCTCAGACCTTGACATTAAAACAGCAGATGATGACACTGATAAGGAGACAGATTATAAAGATTTATTCGATTTTATGAAGGAATCATTGGACGGAAAGGTCAAAGCAGTGAGAGCTTCTAAAAGACTTAAAACTCATCCTGTATGCCTTGCTACAGAAGGAGAAGTTTCTATAGAGATGGAAAAGGTCTTAAATGCTATGCCGGACAATCTAGGTGGCATTCATGCTGAGAAAATTCTTGAAATAAACACAAATCACCAAATGTTTGACAAACTAAAAGGCGCATATGATAATAACCAAGAAAAGCTTAAAAAACTTGCAAGTGTTTTATATAATCAAGCATTGCTAATTGAAGGGCTTACCATCGAAGACCCTGTCCAGTATGCTAATGATATTTATGAGTTGCTATAAGGGAGGAGAGATACTCTTTCTTCTTTAAAGAAAAAGAGATTCTTCACCTGCGGTTCAGAATGACACGCTGCTTTGCAGCTTATTCATAGCAATGATAGTTGGTCATTCTGAGCGTTAGCGAAGAATCTCTTTTTTATTTTCTCATAAATAGGCTTTGGGGTTAGGGGTTAGGGCATCTCGCAGTATTCTTCCAAAGTAAGGCCTGAGTTGTATACCTCTTCTGCCAAATCATCTCCCAAATATCTTATGTGCCAAGGTTCATACATATAACCGGTTATACCTTCCATTCCTTTTGGATACCTAATTATGTATCCAAAGCGGTGGGCATTTTCTGCAACCCACTTTCCTTCATCAGTATCAAAAAAAGTATCATCTAATCTATAGTTCATAGCTTCGCATGTAATGTCTATGGATAATCCTGTCTGGTGCTCACTTTGACCGGGTTTGGCACTATATTTGTCTGCAGCCGCCTGGCCGTAGCTGTTAACATATGATGAATACAAGGATGCTTGTGTATTGTACGATCTATAACCTGATCGAGCGTGCAATTCATAGCCTTCTTCATCCTTTGCTGCTTGGAATAATTCCTTCAAGGCTTCATAAGCAACCTTCCTAAGTTGGTTAACTTCAGGGTTTTGTAGAACTGTAGGCAACTCACTAAGAGTCACTAAATCTTCTGGCACATAAGTATCAGGCAAACTTCTTTTCTTATTAACAAGTACATCAATTTTTTCAGGTTCTTGAATTATGACACCGTGTTCCGGTATTTCTACAAGGTCTTCATGTTGTGGCTCTTCTTCTGTATCCTCTGAATTCTTTGGTTCCTCTGGCTTCTCTTCCGGATCTACAGAAGTTTCTTCATCTTCTTTCGGTTCTTGTTCATTATTTATAGGTTCTTCTATTTCAGGTTGATTGTTTTTATCATGAGATGAAGCCTCGCTTAATTTTTCTTTAAGTAATAAAGTTCCAAACAATACAAGTAGTAAAACAGTAACAACCGTTATATTCTTTTTCATCCTACGTTTCTTATTTCTCTTCATTATTTTCTCCTAGTGCTAAGTTGTACATCTTACAGTTTCGTTATGAAAAATGGGGTTCGCAGGGAAATTCACTAATTTATTTGCTCCTTGCGTCACATTAATTAGGAATTTTGTGCGTTTGACCTACCATCAATTTCTTTGTCCCTATGGTCAAAGAAATTGGGTTAGGTCATAAAGGGCATCTTCTTCCACATTATTAGGGCGTCTTCTAAAGGTTTGACATAGTAATTTGGTCTTTTACCTGCCGGGAGAAATCCAAATTTTTTGTACAAATTAATAGCAGGAATATTGGATACTCTAACCTCAAGAGTCATAGCCGAAATTTCACTGCATTTACATATTTCAACCATTTTTTGAATCAGCATGCCTCCTATTCCCTTATTTCTATATTCAGGTAAAACAGCAACATTGGTGATGTGACATTCATCAATTATCCTCCACATACCCATGTAGCCAGCTATTTTTCCTTCAATATCTGCACATTGATAATATGCAAATTCATTTTTTAACTCATTTTCAAATGAAGCTTTAGACCAAGGTAAAGAAAAACAAACTTTTTCAATATTTATAATTTGGTCTAAATCATTAGGAAGCATTCCTCGAATGTCAACTTCCATGTCCACCTCTTACTTTCTATTTCTTTCTGCTTGAGACAAGCGCAAATATTGGGGTTTAAAATCTTTCGCCGAAATTATATTTCCTTGAATCGCCATTTTATAAGCAATATGAGATAGTGTGGATGCTTTTAGATAATTGAAAGTCTCCGGTGCAAAATATGCTTTCCTGTTTAATTTTTTCTTAATAATGTCCCTGTAATTCACGGAACCATCTCCGTTAAATACTACAGGCTCCTTATAGTCATTTAATATTTCAATCAATTCATCAATATTACATGGAAATTGTTCTAAGACCTCAAAGCATTGGCTATCTACCCATTTATAAATACCGGTATAAATTCTTCCGGCTTTCGCATCCATTACAGGAACGATTAACTTATCCTCGTCATAAACATTGGCTGCTAATGATTTCATAGTAGGTACATTTACTATATCTATACCTGCAGCAAATGCTAAACTTTTCGCAATAGCTGCTCCAATTCTTAATCCTGTGTAAGAACCGGGCCCTTCCGATATTGCTATCACATGAATATCATTGATTTTAATCCCTAATTCCTCCATCAAATCTTCTATTAAGGGCATAAGTTTTTCTGAATGAGTTTTTTTATGGTTTAAGGTATACTCACCTAAAATATTCTCATCTTCAGCTAGAGCGCAGGAAGCTGTTACTGATGCTGATTCAATTGACAGTATTTTCATAGTTTATTAACTCCTTAATTAACCTTTCATAAACAAGGCCTTTTCCCTGGATGTTTGCTTCTCTTTTATTATCATCTATTCTTTTGATTTCAATGTTTATTCTTTCTTCCGGGAGTATTCCTTCTATTAAATGTGACCATTCTATTATGGTAACTCCTTCAGAATAAATATATTCATCATAGCCTAAATCATACATGTCATCTTCCGAAGCGATACGGTAGACATCCATGTGATAGAATGGAAACATTCCTTTTCCTTGGTATTCCTTAATAATTGTAAAAGTAGGGCTTACAATATATTCCTTTATGCCAAACTCCTTGGCTATAAACTGTGTAAGTGCTGTTTTACCAACCCCAAGATCCCCATCCAAGCAAATTACTGTACCCTTTTCTATAGACTTTGCTATTATTTTTCCTAATTTTTCTGTATCTTTTAAATTGTTTAACCTTAGTTTCATACATATCCTTTCATACGAGGTAACAGCCCCCGTTATTCTGAAGGCGTAGCTTGAAAGAAGATCCTTCGCTATCGCTCAGGATGACAAACATGTTCCATGTTTGTTTATTGTGTCTCTAGTAGCAAATCAGCTACTTCATTTACATTTCCGGCACCCATGGTGATTATTATATCCCCTTCTTCTGCCAGTGATTTTACAATTTCAGCTGCTTCTTCAAAGCTTTCTGCATAGATTCCTTCTTTCGAATACTTCTTCATTTTATCTATTATATTCTTGGAATGAACTTCCCCGGTATTTGTTTCTCTTGCAGCATAAATATCTAATAAAATTGCTTCATCTGACATTGATAGGCTTTCAGCAAATCCATCCAATAGTTTTATGGTTCTCGTGTAAGTATGGGGCTGAAAAATAGTAATTATCTTACCGGTCGTATGAGAACGGGCAGTTTTTAAAGTTACTTTCATTTCAGAAGGATGGTGAGCGTAATCATCTATAAGACTTGCCCCCTTCACCTGACCCTTGTGTTCATACCTCCTGTGAGTTCCCTTAAAATCATACAATCCACTAGCAAGAATTTCTGGATCTATCCCTAATGAAAGGCATGCAGCACAAGTAGCTAGAGAATTTAAAACATTATGTTCTCCTAGTACTTTTAAATTAATTTCGACAATTTTTTCTCCCTTATGCATCAGTGTATATGAAGGCTCGGGAACCAATTTTACATCCCGGGCATAATAATCAGCCTCACTATTAAGACCGTAGGTTACAAGATTGGCTTTTAAATTATTAAATAAATGACTGTATGTTTCGTCTACAATTAAGTGGCCTTCAGGAGGTAATTTTTCTGCATATTCCACAAAGGCATTTTCAATATCTTTTAAATCTTTGTAATAATCAAGGTGATCTTCTTCAATATTAAGTATTATTTCCATTGTAGGGTTAAATTTAAGAAAGTTTCTCTTGTATTCACATGCTTCTGTCAACAAAAGTTCATAAGACCCGTGCAGCAAGTTCCCTCCTAATGAATCCATTTCCCCACCTAAGAAAATCGTTGGATTTAAGTCAGTTTCAATCAATACTGATGACAACATACCCGTAGTGGTAGTCTTGCCATGTGTGCCTGAAATGCAAATTGCATGGTTGTAATTTTTCATTACTAATCCAAGGAATTCTGCCCTATCCATAATTTCAATGTCTAATTCCTTTGCCCTCAATAGTTCAGGGTTGTCATTAGAAATTGCAGATGTATATACAATTAAGTCTATATCATCACTTATGTTTTTGCTGTCGTGGTTTATGTATATTCTTGCTCCTGATTTTTGAAGTTTCTTAATTATTTTGGAAGTGTTTCTGTCAGAACCTGACACCTTAATCCCTTCCTCCAGCATTATTTCTGCCAAAGCACTCATGCTTATTCCGCCAATTCCTATAAAAAATATATGTTTATACTTGTATTTCATTGTAGTCTCCTTGAACCTGTAATTATTTTATATTTATTCAATCCTCAAAATTATATTCGCAATATTATAACATGCATAACTACAATGTTCAATGAATTTTTCCCTTACCTATACCAGGTTCGCAGGTACCTGTCTGATACCTATTACAGTTCAGACCCAACCGGGTCTGTCATCCTGAGCGAAGCAAAGGATCTCATCTTTAAAATTCTGAGATTCTTAACTATGTTCATAGAATGACACTTACGTAAGGTTATTTATATCTAATTCTCCCTATTAGTCAGGTGCTTTGCTAATTCAATTAAATATTTCGCTCTTTCACCAAATATGCTCAAAGAGGCTATTGCTTTTTGAGTTAACTTTTCTACATCATCTTTTGCTTCATCTATGCTTCTAAAGGTAAGGTATGTAATTTTATTGTTTGCTGCATCGCTTCCTATCGCCTTTCCTAATTTTTCTTGAGAGCCGGTAACATCCAAAATATCATCTTCTATTTGAAAGGCCAGGCCTAGATTTTCAGCATATGTTTCCAATAATTTCAAATAGTCATCACATACCCCTGCCAATGTTGCCCCTGCAGTTACAGAGCTTTTTATGATAGCACCTGTTTTTAATGAATACATGTATTTTAAATCTTCTATGGATTTAATTTTAGCTAGTCCATCCATATCTGTAACCTGACCTCCTATCATACCTTCCGTACCTGAGGAATCAGCAATTAACTTCAGTGCCTTTAAAGCATTTTCACTCTTCAAATTAATTGCAGCCCCTATGCTTATTTCAAAAGCCTTATTTAAGAGAGCATCGCCAACAAGTATTGCTGTAGCTTCACCAAACTTTTTATGATTGGATAATCTACCCCTTCTGTAATCATCATCGTCCATAGCCGGCAAATCATCGTGAACCAATGAATATGTGTGAATCATTTCCATTGAACAAGCAAAGGGCAGGGCTTCATTTATGTCCTCTTTGAAAAGTTCATATGTAGCCAATAATAGTATTGGCCTAAGCCTCTTTCCTCCTGATAAAAGACTGTAATTCATTGCCTGGTATATAATTTTTTGGGGGTTGTTTTTTTCTGTTATTATATTATTTAATTCTTTATCAACAATCTTTACTTTTTCTTCAAACCATTTTTTAAATTGCATATTATCCTTTATACTTGCATGATATAGTATACTGTTTAATCATACATTCCTTTCATTTATTTAAATTCACTTTATCTTTGACATGATTTTCAAATATTATATCACATATAAACGAATACTGTCATCTAAATGTCTTTAATAAATCTTATTACAATCTGTCTACCTAATACCTACATATTAGGGTCTATGTAAAGTATAAACCTTCATATTTTACATCATTTGAACATATAATTATAAGGACAATGAGGTTATTGTGATAGGGGCTAAAGCCCTTGAATTCAAGGAATGAACAAGACAAGGGCTTTCATGTGGACTTCATGGTATCTTATACGACAAATTATAATTGACTAGAATTTAAATATCGTTTATAATAGACCTACATTGCTAACGTTACCTATGTTAACAATTGAATGATTTGTTAT
>CAZTML010000062.1:0-1239 GCA_964614935.1 uncultured Clostridia bacterium
TTTTCAAGTGATAACATTACTCCCAATTTTACATGGTCGTAGAACAAGCCGCCTTGGATATAGGCTACGTAGGGTGCTCTCATTGGTGCATCTGCACTTAATTCAATTGATGAGCCGGAAACAAATGCTCCTGAAGCCATTATTACTTGATCTTCGTAGCCAGGCATTTCCCATGGTATAGGAGATACATGACTATCTACAGGTGATGCTGCTTGAACTGCTTCGCATATTTTTATTACCATATCTTTATTGTTAAATTTAATGGCTTGAATTATATCGCTTCTCTCTTCTTCTATAGAAGGAGTTATTTCAAAGCCAAGAGACTTGTACACTCCACCAAATAACATAGCTCCTTTAACGGATTCGCTTACAATGTGAGGAGCAAAAAACAAGCCTTGTAGGGTGTTACGAGTAGTTCCAAATGTAAGGCCTAATTCTTTTCCTAGACCTGGAGCTGTAAGACGGTTAGCTATTCTATCAATTATTTCTTTTTTACCAACAATATATCCACCAGATAAAGCAATACCACCACCTGGGTTTTTAATAAGGGACCCTACCACAACATCTGCTCCAACATCTGAAGGTTCTTCTTCACTTACGAATTCCCCGTAACAGTTATCTACCATTATATATATATTTGGATATACTTGACGGATTTTCTCTATTGCAAGTCTTATTTTTTCTATAGTCAGTGCAGGACGGAAACTATAGCCTGTAGAACGCTGAATCATTAAGAGTTTAGTTTTCATTGATATTTCTTTAAGGGCACTTTCCCAGTCTATATCGTTGTTGTATAGAGGAACTTCTTTATATACTATTCCTGCTTCTTTTAAATTATTAGGTTCATTTCCTTCTTCCCCTAAGACTGTAAGCAAGGTATCATAAGGCTTGCCTGAAATGGATATCACTTCATCCCCATGCTGTAAGATACCTGACAAGGTCAAGTATAGTGCATGGGTTCCTGAAGCTATAGAAGGTCTCACTAAAGCATCTTCAGTATTAAATACATTAGCATAGATTTTTTCAACCTTTTCTCTTCCCACATCATCATAGCCGTAGCCTGTATTCCAATAAAAGTGTGTATAATCAAGCCTGTGCTCTTGCATTGCATGAATTATTTTATATTGATTGTATTCTCTTACTTTTTCAATTTTTTCAAAATGATCTTTAATTTCTTCTTCAATTTTCGTTACATAATTATAAACAGTTTTGCTAATGCCAAACTGTTTACATAATTTA
>CAZTML010000062.1:1339-10048 GCA_964614935.1 uncultured Clostridia bacterium
GATATTTATATTCTTGTTTTTAAATAATCTAATATGTTCTCTATAGTTAGGTCGATTTCTTCGAGATTATCCATACTAAACCATTTGATATTTTCATCTTTTAGAAACCATGTATACTGTCTTTTGGCAAATCTTCTTGTATTTCGCTTGAGAATATTAACAGCTTCTTCATAATCTGTAATACCTTCAAGATAATCGACAATTTCCTTATAACCTATTCCCCTCATAGATGCTAAGTTTTTATCATATCCATTTTCAATAAGCCTTTTTACCTCGTCTATTAGGCCATCTGACAGCATCTCATCCACTCTTTGATTAATCCTCTCGTAAAGAGTTTTTCTCTCCATTGAAAGTCCAATGAGTATACAATCATATTTATCACTTGCTTTTCTTATATCTGTATTTAATTCAGAAAATTTCTTTCCTGTAATATCATGGACTTCTAGTGCTCGGATAACCCGCTTCACATTATTTTTATGTATTTTCTCTGTAGATTCAGGGTCAACTTTAAGTAAGAGCTCATACAGAGCATCTTCCCCATGGTCCTTATAATATTGAGTGTAATGGTCTCTAATTTTTTCATCAGACTTGGCTTTTCCAAAGTCTAAGTCATAAATGAGGGAATTTACATATAGACCGCTTCCTCCTACAATTATAGGAACTTTATTTTCAACCAAAAGCCCATCTATTATTTCTTCAGCATTGGATTTAAAATCCGATACGGAGTAATCTTCATCTGGCTTTACAATATCAATCATGTGATGGGTGATGCCATGTGTTTCTTCTTCTCTAACTTTTGCAGTTCCAAGGTCCATACCCTTGTAAATCTGCATTGAATCGGCAGATATAATTTCGGTACTTAACTTCTTAGCAAGTTCAACTGATACATATGTTTTTCCAACTGCTGTAGGTCCTACTATTACAATTATTTTATTAATCATTTAAATTCCTTTTATTTTGAACTTTTAAAAATGATGTGATCCTTCGCTTACGCTCAGGATGACGCCGTTATTTAACTTTGAATTCTTTCAAACATCTTTTCAATTTCATACTTGGTCATTTTAATAATCACAGGCCTTCCGTGAGGACATGTAAATGGATTGTCTGTCTTCTTAAGGTCATCTAAGAGTGCCTTTACCTCTGACATATGAAGCTTATCACCAGATTTTACAGACTTGACACAGGCATCTTTTATGATTTTATCAAGTACGAAATCTAAATTTGATTTTCTTACCTCTTTCAAGGAGTCAAGAATTGAATAAAAAACATCCTTTAAATTTGAATCCTTAAATATTGTAGGTATGTTATTTATAAGTATAGCATTGTTTCCAAAATTTTCAATGGAAATACCTAAATCTTCAAATATTTCTATATTAGACATGGCTGCCTCGTAATCATCATAAGATAAATTAAGAACTTCCGGAACAATTTCCTGTATTAAAATATCTTTTGCATTATATTGATTTATAAACTTTTCATAGTTAATTCTTTCATGTGCAGCATGTTGGTCTATCATAAACATCTGGGTTTTCTTAAGGTTCTCGCAAATTATGTAAGTATCCATCAGTATTCCAACAACACTCATTTCAGGAAGCTTATCTTCATCGTCCTCCTCGACCTGTTCTATGAATGTTTCCTGCTTAAAGTCAGGCTTTTCATAGGTCATGGCGGATTCTTTTAAAGGCATAGAACTTTCAATTTCAATAGCTTCATCAAATATATTCTTTTTTTCTATACCTTTTTCAGAAAATTCAACTTCGGTAAATTTAATATTTTCTATTTTTTCTGTAAATATATTTTCTAAATTATCTGAACTACTTGTATTATTTAAATTATCTGGAATATTTAAATAATTTCCACTATTTAATTTACTACCCACACCATCTGGGCTGCTTGAAATACTTGATTTAATTACATCTAAATTATAGTGCTCTCTCTCTATATCTTCCAAAAAACCCTTTTCAAATATCTCAGACTTGTCTGTTTTCTTCTTTGGATCATTAAGTATTGTTTCCTTTTTTACTTCTTTCATAATATTAATGGAATGCAAAGCTGAATAAATCGCCCTTTTAACTTCATTTAATACCATTTCTTCATTTTGAAACCTGACTTCTGTCTTTGCTGGATGAACATTTACATCTACTAAGGCTGGATCTATTAGGATTTTTAGAAAGCAAGCCGGATATTTGTTTTTAGGAAGCAGTGTGTTATAGGCTGCTTCAATAAAGTAATTCATCCTTTTATGCTTTATAATCCTTCCATTAACAAATACAATTTGTTGTTTCCTATTACCTCTGTAGTAGTTTAGGTCTGTTGTATAACCGGATATAGTAACAAGGTCGCTTTCATAATCCACCTTTAAAAGAGAATTATAGAGGTCTTTTTCATACAAACTTGAAATAGTATTTATGAAATTGTCTGTCTTTGGAGTTCTAAAGGCTACATTGTTATTATTTATATATTTAAAAGAAATATTCTCCTTGCTAAGGGCTAAAGAAACAACAATTTCGTTGATCCTTGAGCTTTCGGAGGAATCGCTTTTTAAGAACTTCTTTCTTGCAGGTACATTATAAAAAAGGTCTGTAACAGTAAGACTTGTTCCAACGGGGCAGCCAATATCTTCTTTCAATGTAATTTCCCCGCCTTCAATTACCATTTTAACGCCGTAAATATCATCATCCGTCCTTGTAATAATTTCTACTTTGGCAACAGCAGCAATACTTGCTAAAGCTTCACCGCGAAATCCCAAGGTGAAAAGAGAATTTAAATCATCAGAAGTAGAAATCTTGCTTGTGCAGTGTCTTTGAAATGCACTTTCTACCTGGTCTTTTTCAATACCCTTTCCATTATCACTTATACGGATTAAAGATTTGCCACCGTTTTTTATTTCTACAGTTATTTCATCAGCACCAGCATCAATTGAATTTTCAACTAATTCTTTTACAATTGACTTAGGGCTTTCAATTACTTCTCCTGCAGCTATTTTATTAATGGTTTCATTGTCAAGTAAATGTATTACAGCCATACTTACATTCCTTTCGCTTTTCAACAAATCTAAGATTTGTCATCCTGAGCGATAGGGTCGGATCTCATCTTTAAAACCTGAGATTCTTCACTGCGTTCAGAATGACACGGGCTACGCCCTCTATTTAATATTCTTCGATTTTTCTATTATGTCATTTAACAACTTAAATGATTGCATAGGTGTTATATTTTCTATATCTATATTTTGTATATTTTCCACCAATTCTTTGTATTCCTTGTTTTTACCTTTCTCTACCGGGTCAGCTTGGAAAATGGAAACCTGGAAATTGTCACTTATCCTGTTTTTCTTTTTAGCAAAGGGTTTATTTATGTCGCTTTCATCAAGCTGTTTTAAAATTTCCTTAGCTCTTCCAACTACATCTTCCGGTAAACCTGCCAAGTTTGCAACTTGAATTCCGTAACTTCTGTCGATGGAACCTTCTGTAATTTTTCTTAAAAAGGTTATTTTATCGTCATCTTCTTTTATTAGAATTTTATAGTTTTTAACACTATTTAACTTGCTCTCAAGCTCAGACAATTCATGATAATGAGTAGCAAATAGTGTTTTTGCCTTAATTTTTTTAGTAATATATTCAACAACACTCCAAGCAATGCTTAAACCGTCATAAGTACTTGTACCTCTACCGATTTCATCTAATATAAGTAAAGAGTCAGAAGTGGCATTTTGTAATATATTTGAAACTTCGCTCATTTCAACCATAAATGTACTTTGCCCCTGAGATAGGTCATCAGATGCCCCAACACGTGTAAATATCTTATCAACAACAGAAATTTCAGCCTTTTTAGCCGGCACAAAGCTTCCCACATGAGCCAATAAGGTAATTAATGCAACCTGCCTCATATAAGTTGATTTACCTGCCATATTTGGTCCTGTAATAATTGACATGCGGTGTTCCTTTTTATCTATGTAGGTGTCGTTAGGAACAAACATTTCATTTTTCATTATTTTTTCAATTACAGGATGCCTACCGTCTGTAATATTTATATATCCTTTTGTATTCATTTCTGGCCGCACATAATTATTTTTTACTGCAGCAATGGAAAGTGAATTAATAGTGTCAATTACAGCAATATGGTAAGCCGTTTCTTGAATTCTTCTTACATGGTCATTAATAAATTGTCTAATTTCTAAAAACAATTCGTATTCGATTTTCATAACCTGTTCATCTGCATTAAGGATTTTAGCTTCCATTTCCTTAAGTTCCGGCGTTACATATCTTTCAGCATTGGCTAATGTTTGCTTCCTTATATAATGTTCGGGCACATCCTTCAAGTATGACTTGGTAACCTCTAAGTAGTAGCCGAAAACCTTGTTAAAACCGATTTTTAGGTTCTTAATGCCCGTAGCATTCCTTTCCTCAGTTTGGAGGTTAGAAAGCCAATTCTTGCCGTTTATGGTGATTTCTCTAAGCTCATCTAACTCATCATTGTAGTTGTCTTTGATAATTCCTCCCTCTTTAATGGAAACAGGAGGCTCATCCACAATTGACCTGTGGATTAAATCATAAATATCCTTAAGTTCGTCAAAATCAGAATGAATTTCAGTAAACATTTGAGAAGAAAGACCTGATATTTCAGTTTTTAAATCCGGCAGATTAGCTAGAGATTGCTTTAAAGAATTTAAATCCCTTCCATTGCAATTACCGTAGACAATTCTACTTATAAGCCTTTCAATATCATAAACATTTTTCAAATATTCTTTTATATTATTTGATGACATTACATTGTTATATAATTCTTCAACTGCATCTAATCGTAAATTTATATATTTAATATTTTTTAGGGGCTCTTCAATCCACCTTTTTAAAAGCCTTCCACCCATAGCTGTCATTGTGTTGTCAATAACATGGTAGAGGGTTCCTTGTCCTTTTTTACCCCTTATTGTTTCAATAAGTTCAAGGTTTTTTCTAGTGGAATTATCAAGCTGCAGGTACTCTCCAACCATGTAGAAATGCAGCTTATTAATATGGTCTAAAGAAGTTTTTTGTGTTTCATTTAAATACTCCAAAAGCATACCTAAAGACATTAGAGCATGGTAATTATCCGTAAGGCCAAATGAATCCAAGGAAACAACCTTAAAATGCTTAAGAATTATTTCTTTATAAGAATCTAAGTTTAAAGTATCTCTTACATTAACCATTGAATCAACATGCGCACTATCTGTTAATTTATTTGATATAATTTCTGACGGATTAATTTTATTTATTTCTTCTATTAACAAGTCATTGGTAGAGTTTTTTACAAAGTCTTGTAAAGATATATTTTCTGTTACATATAAATCTCCCGTTGAAATATCAACATAAGACATTCCAAATCCCTTATCTAAGTAAATAGAACACAAATAATTATTGCTTTTTTCATCTAACATACCCTGGTCAATTACCGTTCCGGGAGTGATTACTCTTACAACATCTCGTTTTACAATACCTTTAGCTGCTGAAGCATCTTCAAGCTGCTCACAAATTGCCACCTTATAACCGTTTTCAATAAGCTTTGAAATGTATCCGTCTATGGCATGATAAGGTACACCGCACATGGGAGCCCTTTCTTCTTGTCCACAATCTCTTCCCGTAAGAGCAATTTCCAAAACCCTTGACGCAGTTATTGCATCTTCGAAGAACATTTCATAAAAATCCCCAAGCCTATACAAAAGAATACAGTCTTGGTATTGCTCTTTAATAGAAAAATACTGCTCCATCATAGGTGTATATTTGGCCATTGTAATCCCCCTTTTCTCTGTCACACATATTAACCAATCATCTTGAAGTTAAACCTTCGTCATACTGAACCGCAATCCCAATCATTTTATGACTTCGCTTTACGCTCATAAAACGACTAACAATTGCCCTTATTCTACAATTACTCCTTCTGTATGGAAGGTTCTTACGTTTGTTACTTTAACATTTACTATTTCTCCGACAAGAACTTCATTTCCTTCGAAATGCACCAATCTGAAGTGCTCAGTTCTGCCTGTTAATTTACCATTATCAAAAGATTCAACCAATACCGGAAAGGTCTTACCAATGCAGGCTTCATTTTTTTCTAGAGCTATTGGGTATAAAACTTCCAAAAGTCTATCAAAACGATTATGCTTTACATCATCAGGTATTTGGTCTTCCATTTCTGCAGCCTTTGTTCCCCCCCTCATAGAATAAAGGAAAGTAAAAGCGGAATCATACTCAACTTTTTTAACTAAGTCTATCGTTTCTTGGAAGTCCTCTTCACTTTCTCCAGGAAATCCAACTATTATATCTGTAGTTATTGCAATATCAGGAACTGCTGTTTTTAATTTTTCAACTAAATTTAAATAATGTTCCCTTGTATACTTACGGTTCATCCTTTTAAGAACTCCATTACTTCCTGCCTGAACAGGCAAATGCACGTGATTACATACTTTATCGCATTCTTTAATTGCCTTTATCAAATCATCTGTCAAATCCTTTGGATGAGATGTCATAAAACGAATACGCTCAATACCGTCAATTTTATTTAACTCATAGAGAAGTTCTGCAAATGTAAATTCATTTTCCAAGTTGCTTCCATATGAATTAACATTTTGACCTAAAAGCGTTACCTCTTTGCAGCCATCCTGTGCAAGTTCTCTTATTTCTTGAAGTATATCTTCAGGCTCTCTTGATTTTTCCCTACCTCTTACATAAGGAACTACACAATAAGTGCAGAAATTATTGCAGCCGTATGTTATGTTTACAAGTGCCTTGTATTTAAACTTTCTTTGTTTAGGCATATCTTCATATATAAGTTCAGAGTTGTCCACAATATTTACACTTTTTCTCTTGTTTATTTCAGCATTATAAATTAAGACAGGTAATTCATGAATTGTGTTTGTTCCAAAAATCATATCAACAAACGAGAATTTTTTCATTACTTTATCCCTGATTTCTTGTCTCTGCATCATGCAACCGCATACTGCAACAAGCATATCAGGATTATTTCTTTTTAGTCCCTTTACTTCTCCTAATTTACCGAATACTTTAAGTTCTGCATTTTCCCTGATTAAACATGTGTTAAAGATTACAAGGTCAGCAGTTTTTTCATCATCAGTTTCAACATATCCTATGGATTCTAACATACCTGAAATTTTTTCAGAATCATGTTCATTCATTTGGCAGCCATAGGTTAAAATATTGTAAGTTTTTCTTCTGCCATTCATTATAAAGAATTGTTCGTTGTTATTTTTTAACTCTATTAATCTATCACTGTCTAATATTACATCCTCAGTGATTATGTCTATTTTTCTCTTGCTCATTCTTCTCCAACTTTCTAATTTTAACATTTTAAACATCTCGAGTATTATATCATTTTACAATACTTTCTTCAATAAAAAAATTCCCTAAGCTATATCAACGCCTAGGGAAAAATAAGAAATTAAAAATCACTTCCTCTTTTAACTACTTCTTTCATTTTTAACATTATTCTTGCGTAACTACCCTCAGAATGCGGTACAAGGCAATTTGTGCAGTCTTTTATATTATGATTTTTAATAAAATTTCCGCCACAATCCACTTTTAACATATATAGGGGACAATAACAAAACAAACAATTAAAGTTCTCTTTATCCGTTGTTTTATGACAGGGAAAGTACTCGCACTTTGTATTTTGAAAAAACTTATAATTTTCACTTTTCATTTTTTACCTCATATGAATTTATCAAACTTCTCTATGGCTAAGCTTGTCGCACAACTTAGCTCCCTTGATTGAAAATGCGTATATATCAATTTGTAAGACCGATGATATCATATATTTTCACCATATCTAAGGATTTTCTAACACAATCAGCTAATATGTCATATTGTCTATCCTTGCTTTCTTCATTGTCTACTTTTAAAAATGGAACAACTCCTATAACCGGAACATGAGTGATATCCTCTATCATCCTAAGTCCACTTGTAAGCAGGTTAATATCTCCCCTGAACTTATTAATTACAAAGCCTTTAACCCTTAATTTCTCTTCTTCATCAAACAAGACCATGGTTCCTGCCAAGGATGCAAAGACTCCTCCCCTGTCAATATCCCCAACTATTATTACAGGAGCATCAACCATTTTAGCCACACCCATATTTACAATATCATTCTCTTTTAAATTAATTTCTGCAGGGCTACCTGCACCCTCAATTACTATAATGTCATAGTCTTTTGCCAAGTCCTCATATGCATTCATAATATGGGGAATCATATCCCGCTTGTAATTGTAATATTCTCCTGCAGTCATATCTTTAAGAACTTTACCATTTAAGACAATTTGTGATCCTTTATCGCTAGTAGGTTTCAATAAGATAGGATTCATTTTAGGATGAGGTTCAATGCCACAAGCCTCTGCCTGCATAGCTTGGGAGGTGCTCATTTCAAGCCCTTCCTTTGTGGTAAATGTTTTTGAATTCATGTTTTGAGATTTAAAAGGTGCCACCTTATATCCATCTTGCTTAAAAATTCTACAAAGTGCAGCTACAGTTAAACTCTTTCCTGCACTTGAAGTAGTTCCTTGAACCATTATAACCTTTGCCATTTTAATTTCCTCCTAAAAATATGATATTGTATTTTATAGATTTTCTTAAAAAGTTTCCAGCACAATTAATACTTCCCAAATCTTTACTTTTTCTTCATAAAAAAAGCCCCCCAATTCCCTGGAAGACTTAATAATGTTTA
>CAZTML010000063.1:0-5539 GCA_964614935.1 uncultured Clostridia bacterium
TCCTCACCGGCGGTAAAGCCCGCGAGCCTATTTTGGTTGACTTGGTTAATTTCCAAGGCCGACAGTTACAGTCTGGATGAAAGAAGATATATTAGATATTTTTATGTCTAATTACCCGAAGACTTATCTTCGGGTTTTTTATTTTCCCTGAGATATAAAATAATGGAGGGATATTATGCAAACATTTAAAAAAACCTCATGGTCTACGAAGACCATGACAAAGATTTCAGTATTAGGAGTAATCTCTTTTGTACTCATGTATTTTAAATTTCCTGTAGTTTGGTTAGCACCACCATTTCTTAAGATGGATATTTCTGACTTACCGTCACTCTTGGGAGCTTTTGCATTGGGACCAATGGCAGGCGTTCTGGTTCAGCTTTTGAAAAACATCTTAAATTTGGTTTTCGAAGGGACTACAACTGCAGGTGTAGGTGAAGTTGTTAATTTTATTTCAGGAAGTGTATTTGCATTTATAGCAGGTATGGTATACTTCAGAAAAAAGAATTTTAAAAATGCAATTCTAGGGATGATTATAGGAATAGCTGTAATGACAGCAGTAATGGCTATTGCAAACTATTACCTTATATTCCCCCTATATGCAAAATTGTTTGGTATGCCAATTGAAAAGTTAGTTGCCATGGGTACAGCTGTTACAGATAAGGTAGTAGACTTAAAAACTATGATGGTCTACACTGTGGTTCCATTTAATATATTAAAAGGCATCTTGACCGCTTCCATAACTATTCTTGTTTACAAGAGATTATCACCAATACTTCATAAATAATTTACCTATTTGTACTTAATAATTTTCAAGGTAAAATTAGACCTTGGCAAGGTCTAATTTTTATTTTTTCATACTATATACTTATTAAATTTCCATACAAATAGGAGATCTTTCAATTATCTATTTAGGCTACTTGAAAGATCTCCCATATTTTTATTTATCGTTACTGAAAATTAAATCTTTATCATCAGCTGTTATTTTTATAGTGTCTGACTTCCCAACTGTTCCTTTGAGAAGTTCTTCTGATAATCTGTCTTCAATTCTTCTTCTTATTTCTCTTTGAAGAGGTCTTGCTCCGTAAATTGGATCAAATCCTGCATCTGCCAGTAAATCCTTAGCCTTGCCGTCAACTTCTATATTTATGCCTATTTCTTCAAGACGTTTTGATAAATTATTTATCATTAAAGTTACAATTTGTTTTATATGGTCTTTATTCAATGAATGGAAGACAATTATTTCATCAATACGGTTTAAAAACTCAGGTCTGAATGTTCTTTTTAATTCTTCTAATACATTTTCCTTCATTTTCTCGTATTCATTTTTTTCTTCATTAGTAGAATTTGGTGCAAATCCAAGGGTTTTTTGTTTCTTGATTGTGCTTGCCCCAACATTTGATGTCATAATAACTACAGTGTTTTTAAAATCTACTGTTCTTCCTTTTGCATCAGTTAATCTACCATCATCAAGTATTTGTAACAATATATTAAATACATCCGGGTGAGCTTTTTCAATTTCATCAAATAAAATTACAGAATAAGGTTTTCTTCTAACTCTTTCAGTTAATTGACCTCCATCATCAAATCCAACATATCCGGGAGGTGAACCTATCATTTTAGAAACTGAATGTTTTTCCATGTATTCAGACATATCAATTCTTATCATGGCATCCTCATCACCAAACATCGATTCAGCTAAAGCCTTTGATAACTCTGTTTTTCCAACCCCTGTAGGACCAAGGAATATAAATGAACCAATTGGCTTACTTGGATCTTTAAGCCCTACTCTTGAACGCCTGATTGCTTTTGCCAAGGCTTCAACTGCTGGCTCCTGACCAATTACTCTATTGTGAAGAATTTCCTCCATATTGAGAAGCCTTTCTGATTCATCGCCTTGTAGCTTTTTAACCGGAATTCCAGTCCACTGAGACACTACATCTGCAATATCCTCGTAACCGATTTTTGTATCCTTTGAATTTTTTGCAGCCCATAGCTTTTTTTGTTTATCCAACTCATCGGCTAATCTTTTTTCTTCATCTCTTAGAGATGCTGCCTTTTCAAAATCTTGATTGTTTATTGCAGATCTTTTTTCGGTATCAACTTCTTTAATTTTATCTTCCAATTCTTTTAATTCTTTTGGAGCTGTTGAGGATTTTAGTCTTACCCTGGAAGCTGCCTCATCAATTAAGTCTATTGCCTTATCAGGTAGAAACCTATCTGAAATATATCTGTGTGACAAATTGGCTGCTGCGTCTATTGATTCATCAGTAATTGCAACCTTGTGATGAGCTTCATACTTATCCCTTAATCCCTTCAAAATTTCTATGGTATCTTCAACACTTGGTTCTTCAACTGTCACAGGTTGGAATCTTCTTTCTAGCGCTGCATCCTTTTCAATATGTTTTTTATATTCATCAAGGGTAGTTGCACCAACAACCTGGAGTTCTCCCTTTGTTAGTACAGGCTTTAAGATATTAGATGCATCCATTGAGCCTTCAGCTGCTCCTGCACCAATTATCGTATGCAACTCATCAATAAAGAGTATAATTTTTCCGTCTGCCCTTATTTCATCTATAGCATTTTTAAGTCTTTCTTCAAATTCCCCTCTATATTTTGCTCCAGCTACCATTCCTGCCATGTCAAGTGTAACTACTCGTTTATCCTTCAAGGTTTCAGGAACATTTCCTTTTATGATTTCTTGAGCCAAACCTTCAGCAATGGCTGTCTTACCAACACCTGGTTCACCTATTAAAACAGGATTGTTTTTTGTTCTCCTTGATAATATTTGAATAACTCTTTCAATTACATCTTCTCTTCCTATAACTGGGTCAAGTCCACCTTCCTTGGCACGCTGATTCAAGTCAGTCCCGTATTTGTCTATGGTTTGTGTTTTTGAGCCTTGTTGACTCATACCCGGACCTATATTTGGATTGCCAGGCTGAGGGCCGCCACCACCACCGCCAGCTTGCATAGCTTTTAAAACTTCCTGTTTTAAATCTTGTAAACCTACAACTGATTTAAGAATTTGAGCACCTATACCTTCGCCTTCCTCAATAAGTCCCAACAAAAGGTGCTCAGAACCTACATAGGGCATTTTAAGCTGTGTAGCAACTTGACGAGCAAGCTCAATAATATATTTGCTCCTTGGGCTTATAGTGATGTATTCCGGTGCTGAATCACCTATGCCCGTTGAATTTTTTATAATTTCTCTAACTTTATCAACATTTAATTTATTTATAAGTAGTTTTCCCGCAATACTTTCTTCTTCTCTCATTAGCCCTAACAAAATATGTTCTGTACCAAGTACATTTTGATTGAAGTTTTTTACTTCTTCCTGGGCAAAAGCTAATACAGTTCTTGCAGAATTATTTAATCCACCCATCATATCTTTTATCTCCTTTTTCTATTATAAATTTTCTATTAACGTAATAATTCACGCCTTATGATTTCTGCTCTTTTTTTATCTCTTTCTTTTGCATCTAGTTGACCTTCAATGGTTGAAATATTATTAGGCTGAATCCAAATCATCAATTGATATATATTCTTGCCTTTAACCATTGGAGTTATTCCCATTTCACTTCCTAGTTTAATGAGAGACAAGAGTTTCATTGCCTCATCTACTGACATTTTTCTGGCATATGTCAGCAAGCCATATGCTCTATAAAAATCATCTTCTAACTCATCATGATTATTCTTCATCAAATGCTCTCTGGTGCTTTTTTCTTTATCAATAATTTGATTTACAATTTGAGTAATTTTATCAATTAAAGCTTGTTCAGAAGAACCTAAGGTTCCTTGGTTTGAAATTTGATACAAATGACCTACCGATTTTGTTCCTTCCCCGTAAACTCCTCTTACAGCAACTCCTAATTGTGAAACTCCATACATTAGTTTGTCAACTTGATTAGTTATGGATAAGGCTGGCAAATGAAGCATTACCGAAGCCCTCATACCTGTCCCTACATTTGTAGGGCATGCGGTAATATATCCTAATTCCCTATCAAAAGCATAATCTAATTTTTCTTCAAGAATATCGTCAACCTTATTACTTAAATTCCAGCAGTCCTTTAAAGACAATCCATCTTCTATAGTTTGAATTCTAATATGGTCCTCTTCATTTATCATAACCGAAACTTTCTGGTCATGACTTAAGAGAAAGGCACCATCGGCTCTCTTTGCCAAAGCGGGAGAAATAATATGATTCTCAATAAGTGAGTTTTTCTCAATAGGGGACAGGTCTTTCATATATGTTAACTTATAACTTTCATCCTCTTTGCTAATTGCATCATTTACTTCTTTAATTATACTGTCAGATTCCTCCTGGTTCATACTTATAGGGAACTTGTAATCTTTTAAGTTTCTAGCAAGCCTAATTCTGCTGGTTATTACTATATTATTATCCAAATTACTCATCTCCCTGCATTTTATTTTCCATTTCGTGAATTTTATCTCTTAATTCTGCCGCAAGTTCGTATTCTTCACTCTGAACGGCAGCTTTTAGATCACCTTTTAACTTTTCAATTTCCATTTGAACTTTATACTTTCCGCCTGCTCTTTTGGGGATTTTGCCTGTGTGTCTGTCATGCCCTTGCATGCTTTTTATTGCCGGCATTAACCTTCCTTTAAAAGAATCTATGCAGTGGCTACAGCCAAACTTACCAGTACTTCTAAAGTTATCGTATGTCATGCCACAAGATGAACATCCTTTTGTAGGTAGGTAAGTTTTATTGTTAAATGTATTGTTCAGCATTGCTGAGAACAAGTTTTCCATTGAAAAGTTTGAGTTTAATATTCCTTGATTCTTTTTTGCACATTCTTCGCACATATGACTTTCTGTCTTTTTTCCGTTAATTATATGCGTTAAGTGAACATTGGCTTCATTTTTACCACATTCGTTACATAACATAATACTACCCCTCCTTTGACTTTAATAATCATTTTCTACAGAAACTAATATCATTTCTTTTAAAAGTTCTGCCCTCAGTTTGTTTCTATCTTCGTAAGTAACAATACTTAGGACCCTATCGCTTAATACACTTTGCATAATATCTTTCTCTCTACCAGTAATTAATTCTCTTTCCATAAATGCATCGATTAAGTCAAGAGCTTTATTTAATGTAATACTGTCTCCTATGGTTTCATTAAGTATGCGTTTAAGTTCTTCATCCATCGAAGAACGAACCTTAAAAATCCTTATATACCCGCCTCCGCCTCTTCTGCTTTCTACGACATATCCTCTGTCATTGGTAAAACGAGTAGTAAGGACGTAATTTATTTGAGATGGAGAACAGTCAAACTGTTGAGCTAAAATATTTCTTTGTATTTCGATTACGTCATTATTATTTGCATCCATTAATTCCTTTATGAAATTTTCAATTATATTACTTAAACTCGACATTTTCCACCTCCTTACCTTACTTAAAATTCTTTGACTTTTCCTGTCTTTGACTTTGACTATCTTTGACCTTAATATTATTATATCACTTTTAAATTACTTTGCAAGTGTTATTTTTACAAAAATTATATTTTTTATGTGCTC
>CAZTML010000063.1:5639-9974 GCA_964614935.1 uncultured Clostridia bacterium
TTTTTTATGTGCTCATCAATTGTAAAAGTAAACTGAACAATTTATGCCTTGCTATTAATAACTTCATACCGAGGGCACATCTCTAGCCATTTTAACACAGACGAATATCACATATGGTATTTTCCATATTTGTATTAAATTAAGCCATCTGGATTTACGAAAAAAAGTAGCAAAGAAGGAAAATTGACATAAAATAAAACAAGCAATTTATTTATTAAAGAGGTGATTAAATGATAGGTCTTCATACACATGGTTTCGATGGTCCTACAACAATAAATGACAATCATAGACATTTTTACAGCGGAACAACATCCGCAGAACCTAATGTTCTAAACCATGTTCACACTATATCTACTACAACAACATTTAACGATGGGCATACTCATAATATCAATATTATTACAGGTCGAGCCATCCCTTTAGGAAATGGGCATATTCATCCATATGTGGGTACAACGACCTTTGATAGTGGCCATGTTCATCATATTAAAGGAAATACTACAATTTCTAAATAGTAAGAAGTAAAAATCGGCTAAATTTAATAAATGAGGCCGACTTTTTTGTGGATACATGCCATCCTAAGCCTAGCGAAAGGACCAATAGAGTACAATATAAGTTTTTATATTGTAAATTTAATTGTATTTTGATAAAATGTCCTTAAAGATAATAGCGTTTAACCTAAGGAGAAAACATGAAAAAATTTATTAGTATTATACTTATTGTCCTCTTAATATTTGGATTATCAGCTTGTAACCAAAATAACGAAGGCGAAAAAAATGGCCAAAACTCGGAAAACACCGATGAGAAAACTCCTGATATTATATCAGATTTCAAAGGAACCCATCAGGTTGAAATTAAAGTCCAAGACTATGGAACCATTTATCTAGATTTAGATGAAGAAAGCGCACCAATTACAGTTAATAACTTTATCAAATTAGCGGAAGAAGGTTTTTATGATGGTCTTACATTTCATAGAATAATCCAAGGATTCATGATCCAAGGTGGAGACCCCCTAGGAACCGGTACTGGTGGCTCTGATGAGAATATTACAGGAGAATTTTCTGCTAATGGTATTGATAATCCATTAACTCATACAAGAGGGGCAATATCCATGGCTCGTTCTAATGATTACAACAGTGCCAGCTCACAATTTTTCATTGTTCATGAGGATAGCCCACATTTAGATGGAGGCTATGCAGCTTTTGGATATGTTACAGAAGGTATTGAAATTGTAGATGAAATATGTTCAGATACTCCTGTCCAAGACAGAAATGGCACTGTAAAGCCCGTGGACCAACCAGTCATTGAGTCTATAAAAATTATAAAATAAACCAAAAATAAGGTCCCGATCAAGGGACCTTTATTTTGAAATTAATAGTATGCCGGAGAGCTTACGCCAGTCATGGTTATTTCGAAATATTTTGGAAATGGTCCTGTTATACCTTCTTCATTCATTGGAAATACTACTACATATCTTGATTCTCCCCAAGATACATTAACGATATCTGCCGGTAAACCTGTATTCGATTTTGTACTAAAAGAAGTAGTTTCCACAATAATGTTAGAATATCCGGTAAGATCTCTGTAGTTTTTGAAATTCATATAATCCCTTACACTCTTAGATACATATACGCTGTATTTGCTTGCCCCTTCAACCGTGTTTTAATCGGGAAACTTTCAGATGAATCTATAATTGATTCTGTTTCCCAAGCAAGTACTGGGTTTATGACCATTGAAAATAGAATAAAAACAGTTACCAATACTTTTAAGACCTTATTGCTCTTCCTCATAATTTTTCCTACCTTTCAAACCTTTCAATTTTTTGCATATACTTCTAATAATATGATACACTCATTATTTTGATTCATAAGTAGGATAATGTCTATTCATTAACTCGCATGATAGCAAAAAATAGCACCTCATTAGTTCTAATGAGGTGCTATTTTTTAAGAGGGACTTTCAAACATATTACCTTATTCTTTTGTAGGTGTATTACCTTTTACTTTATTAACTATAAACAATAGTATACAAGATCCAATTACGGCAACTATAAGGCTCCATATATTAAAACCTGTAACCCCGGATGCTCCTATTAGATTAAATACAAATCCTCCAATAAAAGCTCCTACTATGCCTACTATAATATTTGCAAAAGCACCCATTTCAGAATCTTTATCCATGAACATACTTGCTATCCATCCTGATAGTGCACCTAAAATTAACCATGATAAATATCCCATGATTTTAGCCTCCTTAAAATACTGATTATTTTTAAAAGTATGCCCAATATATTATTTCTTAATTCAATATTCAAATTTTGTACTAACTAAAATAGAAAATAACCCAGTTAAGGGTTATTTTTCACATATAATTTTAATATTTCTACTCTTTGCGAGTTATTTCAATTTATTCTTGTACAATTCTAAACTATGGAAAAATCCAACAATATAAACACTATCAGTTTCTTCATCAATGCGAAATATAATTATATAATCATAATGAGGGACAACTGCCTTTCTGTATCCTTTGGATTTTAAAAAAGCATCCTCAGAATATGCATATATCTTGGGATTATCCTCTAAATTTACATATACATGCTCAATCTCATTCATCAAATTGAGCGCAGCTTGGCGATTTTTCAAATTATTTATAATATAATAAATGATTTGATCTAACAGTTCTTCTGCTTGTTCGGTAATTATAAGTTTATATTTCATACTTCTCTCTTAATTTACAAAGAGATTGTCTTGCGTCCTTTGTCCTCCCTGACTCAATTTCTCTTTCAGAAAGCTCGAGTTCGCGATACATAAGTCTCTTCATTGTACTTTCATACATTTCAATACTCATAATAACCATATCACCATACCCATTCTTTGTAATATAAATTGGCTCTTCTGCTTCATTGACCATCTCTGATATTTTAGCTGTATTCTTCAAATCTTTGATCGGAATGATTCGCGGCATAATGTCACCTCCACCATTTCATGACTTAATTATACCATCATTATCCCATAATTGCAATCTGTTATTCTAATTACAACATAATATAATTTACTATGCAAATACTAAAAAATAAGAGTGCAAACTTATATTTTATGCTTCCCTAAGTCTCTCAACTATGCTTTGTCTATTTACTCTTTTATATGCTATAAAAGGTATTAAACCAGATATAATTAACAACACAGGATAAGACCACAACATAGGCACAATAGTAAACTTATAGCTAAAAAACCAGAGGTTGCTTACGATGCCTCTTATAACTAAAGCTGAGAAGAACATTCCAAATACTAATGAAACAATAATCGTTGCAAGAGCATAGTATATTCCCTCATATATTAGCAGTTTATTAAGCTGTATGTTTGTCATGCCTATACCTTGCATCATGGCAAATTCCCTGCGCCTTGTAACAATGCTGGTGAGCATGGAGTTAATAAAATTTAAAATACCAATGAGTCCTATTATAATGCTTAAAGCTCCTCCCACTGTTAGAATCATATAACGTAGACTGTTAAACTCTTTTACTACCGTTTCTTTTGATTCGTAATGCATCAGGGGTTCAACTTTTTCTGTATAGCTTTTTATAAATTGCTCCATTTCGAATTCCTTTTCGTCCTCTACGTTAAAGGCATAATTCATCACAACAGGTCTTGTAACAATCCTCATATATTCATAAGACGAAACATAAAAAGAAAATTCAGTCATCCATCTTCTTGTAGTATTAAAAAAATATTTTTGCTTTGCCTTAGCCAAAATTTCATAGGTATGACTCAAACCCTCAACATTTATTGTTACCTTGTCGCCTACAGAAAAGTTGGAGGAATTTAAGTCAACATTTCCATGATCATCAGTTTTTAAACCTTCTATAATATATTTACCGCTTTTAAGCTTTTCCATAAGAATATTCTTATCAATTTCACCATCAACAATTTCAAGACGTTGTAAAGGCAGTTCTTCCAAACCGTATAAATCTAACATAGGCTTACCATCCTCAGCTAGGTTAATAGGAAAAGAATTATTATCAATACCTTTTTCTTCATAATCAATGCTGCACTGACCAGTAAAAACATTGTAATACAATCTGCCACCTTCTTCAAAACCTGGCTGTGATTTTACAGTCTCGATAAACGTCTCACTAAGTGCGTCTTCCGTTGACCAAAATCCATTTTGATTAAAATAATTAGCATGGCCAATTAAAAAATTGGTATCAACATATTTTGAGGTATATTTATCTATATCAAATCCTCTTGAAAAAGTGAAAACTGTATTTAATAAAATTATGCTAAGTGACATAGAAACTACAGTCAAAATAGTTCGCCGTTTGTTCCTGCCTAAATT
>CAZTML010000064.1:0-9738 GCA_964614935.1 uncultured Clostridia bacterium
TTTTTTATTTTATCTACTATGGACAAGTATTGTTATGAAATAATATAACAAGTTTTAAAAATACGTCAATACAAATTCACTCTTTTATGGAACAAAAATTGGTAGAATACGTCTATTTTAATAAGTGGCTTAAATAATTATTATTATTATTAGGAGAAATGCGAGAATGAATAGTATACATGATAAGCAAATTAGGGATATTTTTAATATAGAGAGTATAATAAATAAAGAAGTTGAAGTTAAAAGTTTAAATGAGGTGGATTAGTGATTGAAACTGACAGATGTATTTTAAGATGTTTTAAAGAAAAAGATTTAGAACTATTCATGACATATAGAAATGATGAAGAGTGGATGAAGTACCAAGGTTTTAAGAATTTAACAAAAGAAGAATATAGGAAAGCCCTATTAGTCCCTTTAAATATTCAAAATGGAGTTCAACTTGCTATTTCAGATAAAACTTCAGATAATCTCTTAGGAGACATATATCTTTCTAAAAAAGAAAAAACTATTTCAATTGGATACACTATTAATTCAATTTATTCCCGGAAAGGTTATATAAGCGAAATTTTGAAAGCTTTATTGCCAAAACTTAAGAGATCTTATCCAGATTGTGACATAATCGCAATATTTGAAAAAGATAACATTCCTTCAAAAAACTTATTAATAAAATTGGGATTTACATATAATGGGTGGATAGACAAGTTCCAATCAGAAGTTTATGTTTACCCAAATTGATCAACAAGGATGTAGTTATTAGGCGGATTAATATAAAAAAGAAAAGGAGTGGATTATCATGTCAAATAAAATATCAAAGGAAAGAAAGGCTTTATATTATATAGGCATGGGTTTAATTGTGCTTGGATTTATATTATTCTTATCCAGCTTTTTTATTTTTGGCAGCGGATTTGATTCATTTTTTGATTCAGGTATGCCACCATTTTTTAAAAGAGCTTTAATAGGTATGATTTGCATAATAGTAGGCAGTGTATTGATGAATATAGGAGCAAGGGGTACAGCTGGTTCTGGAATTATATTAGATCCTGAAAAGGCAAGGGAAGATTTAAAACCTTATAGTTCAGCAACAGGTGGAATGATAAATGATGTTATTGGAAATATCGATATAATAAAAGACAAAAAAAATTCTCGTGATAAAAAAGAAATTCTACAAATAGTAAAAGTGAAATGTCAATCATGTGGAGAATTAAATGATGAAGATGCAAAGTTTTGCAAGTCGTGTGGAGATAGGATGTAACGGCAAAACGATATTTCAATATTAAGGGTGTATTTTGATAATTTTTCTATTCATACATTGTGTCGCATAAGTGGATTTATGTTAAAAAGTGCTTATTAAAAGGAGGATGTTAAAGTGGATAAAATAATAGGGGATGAGGAAAAAGATTTTTTCTAAATATTAGTATAGCAATGCTATGCATTTTCAGTTAATATTGACTAAAAATATAATAACATTCTTTTGATGAAGCAAGGGAGCAATTGGATTTCGTTAATTTAGATGGTTTCTTTTAAATGTTTATAATAAAGTGGGTTTCATAAGTATTGAAGTTTGACCGCTGATTGGTAGGAATACCTGTTGGTTAGCGGTTATTTTGGTTTACTAGATGGTATAAGTTAGCAATTTTTATCAATCATTATAATAAAAATAGTGTATACTATATTCAGGTGGTATATATGGATTATAAAGAATATATAGCTAAAGCAGTGGATTATATAGAACAAAACTTAACCAATGAAATTAATATAATTGAATGTGCAAGGGCCTGTGGCTATTCAGAATATCACTTTATTCGTGTATTTAAGGAAGTTTCAGATCTGGCACCTGCTGATTATATACGAAAAAGACGGTTGAGCGAAATTGCTAAGCGAATTTGTCAAAATGATGAGTTTATTTCGGAAATTGCTTTTACATATGGATTTAATTCAAAAGAAAATTTTACACGTGCTTTTAAATCTGAGTATCATATTCTACCGACAGAATACAAACATGCGAAAAATAGTTTAAAGATTTATGAACCATTATCTTTTGAAGTAAAACCATTTTGTGTTATGCCAGAAATTATCACCATCAATAGTTTTTATCTGACTGTTTATAAAAGCGATGAGAATTCTCCACCGAATTTTTGGAATAAATACAATGCCAAAAAGCTATCATTGCATTTATCAGGAGGTAAGACTTGTGAAGACTTTGGTGTAAGTGCTTGGAATAGTTTAGAAAACAAGCTTGATTACTATATTGGTATAGTAACAGAAAAAGCCGCAGGAAATGTCTCAGGAACACAACAAATTCATATAGAAGGTGGACTATATGCCTTGTTTCAGACACCAAATACTAGACATGATGGATTTATTAATACAATTCATCGTACTTGGGAGTATATCAATACAGTTTGGCTTCCGCAAAGTGGCTATAAACGTTCAGACCGTTATGAATTTGAGAGCTATATTGAACAAAGTCGCATATTCTCGGAAAAAATATACATACCAATAGAGTTAGAGTAACTGCAATTATAAATAAGACCGTGTAGTCAAAAGAATAAAAACTTTGTTTTAAAAAATATATTAATAAGGGGTATATAAAATGAAGAAATTAGACATTACATGGAATGGTATTAAGGATTCTACGAGTTATCTTTTTTCGTTTGCTAAGTCATTGTCTGCAGCAGTAAAAAATAGTCCTTACTCTGAGCTTTCAGAGGATATTGTTGCAACAAGCGGTTTTGCGTTTCGTATGTGGGTTGCAGCGGATCTTTGTCCCAGTGCTACAAGTATATGGGCTTTCAATCAGCAAAAACCATGGGTGGAGAATGGCGGACTCTTATGTGACTACGCAGACCGTATGTGGGAACAGGATGACATAGATGAAGAACGTCGCATAGCCGCTATTGATATGATTAAAAGATCAATTGATAATGGCATCGCTGCAATTAGCTGGGATATTGGGGTGCCTGAATGGGGGCTAATCATTGGTTATGATGATAAATCACAAAAGCTTTCTACTCTTTCTGTTACAGGCGAAGAAGGGGAAATGGATTTTGAACAGCTTGGAAAAAGAGAGATTCCAATTCTTAATGTATTAACTATCACAGGAAGTATCAATAAATCGCAGGAAGCCATTATTTCAGATACCCTAAAGCTTGCAAAAAGCCATTTAAAAGGCGAGGAATGGTGTGAAAATGCAAAAGGACTTGAAGCATATGCTGTATTAGAAAAACATTTTGAAGGCGATTTTAATCCTGATATCTCATGGAATATGGAGTACTATTTAGGAACCTACTCTGAATTGAAGTGGTATGCGTGGAAATTTTTTGAAAAATATGGCCTAACTGAACTCTCAGAACTATATAAAACAGTATATGAATGCTGGAAAAAAGCTTTTGAGATTAAAAAATCTACGGATATATCAGTAGCAGATAACAGACGGAATATCTTACATTTGTTAAAAATAGCTGAGAATTGTGAAAAAGAAGCAGTACAGTTAATGTAGTAGGCTTAAATCAAATATTTAAGGATCTTGATTCACCTGATAATTCAGCAATGACTAATTGTTGAATATTCTCTGGATCAAAAACCTGGATTTAGACACAGTCCTTGAATGACTTAACTACACTATTCCATGAATTGGGACATGCAATTTCTTATTATTATAATAAAGAAGAAGGGCTCTTTAAAATTATTGCCCCTTTCTATGACGAAGCAATGGTAGTAGTGATAGAACATATAGCTCCAAAAGTGCTATTTGATGATAATATCCAGCAAAAAATATCCGACATACAGCTTCTAGAATATACACGGTGCGCTATTAGTGCTTTATTTGAATTTAAATTATGGGAAGACCCGGACAAAGCTGAAAGTTTATATATCAATAATTACTGCAGGCTAGGCTTTAATATTAGCGATCCTGTAATATGGGCTTATGATAGTTTTAGAAGCATTGATCCGGTTTATATACATAATTATGTAATAGGCGCTGTATTAGCTAAAGACTTAATAACATACTTAACGCAAACATATTCTAATAACTATAAAGAGTGGGGTACCTGGATTTTAAATAATATTTACTTGGATGAGAATAAAATGTTCTTCAAAGAGAAAGTATGTTTTAATAAATATAAATAGTATGAATAAATATCTGCATTTTTCTGTAATTCTAAACTTCGTTAAAAATTCAGTTCAAATTAAGGATTTTTATAATTTCTTTCAGAAAAAAGTGCATTTAGTGACTGTTAGACATTACATGGACGATTCATTAATTATCTATTATTCAATAATTATTCATTTCGATTTGTTATTGTATAGCTTATACTATGCTTTTATATAGCACAGATTACAGTATAATTGCACATGATTAACCTTATGGTACCTTTTTGATAATTTTTACTATTCATATATTGCGTTGCATAAGCAAATTTAAGTGTGGGAGATGAGAGAATGAGTTTAAAAGAAGAAATAACTAAACTAATCGAAGACATGGTTCTTGAATCAGAAAGTAAAGAGCTTTTTCGTAAACCTATTGTTGGTTTTTCATCTGCAGACAATCCTTTGTATGAACAGCTAAAGGAGATTATTAGAACTGAGCATTTGCATCCAAAAGATATTCTTCCCAATGCTCAAAGTGTGGTATCATTTTTTATTCCCTTTTCTGAAAGCGTTATTAATTCTAATGTAAAAAATACCTCTGTTTCAAGAGAGTGGGGAATAAGCTATGTAGAAGGAAATAAACTAATCAATCTGATTTCTGAGAAATTAGTTGTCTACTTGGCAAAGAAAAATATTGAAGCTTCAACAATAAAAGCAACACACAATTTTGATGAAAAAACTTTGAAATCAGCATGGTCACATAGAAGTGCAGCATATATAGCAAATATGGGTAAATTCGGACTAAACAGAATGATTATAACAAAAGAAGGATGTGCCGGAAGATTTGGTACTGTAATTATAGGTGCAGAAATTCCAATAGAGACTGAAGAAGAAAATATTGAATATTGTTTGTACTATAAAAATGCTAGCTGCTTAAAATGTATTAAATCCTGTCCTCAAAATGCCCTTAGCATAGATGGATTTGACAGGTTTAAATGCTATGATGAAGTTCTCAAAAATGCAGAAGAATTATCAGATATAGGATTTTGCGATGTATGCGGAAAGTGTGTTGTTTCATGTCCCTATGCAATAATAAAATAGTAAGGCCTAATGGCTATGCCATCGGGTATTGCCATGACATTTGCGCCTGGAGATGAAAGAATAACCAATTATTTCTCATATTTTAATTTATTGCCATTAGGATATGTGGTAATTTTCACGAACTTGTAATTAATTAGGATGAGTTTTTATTAGATAAAGAACAAATCAAAAAAGCATGTAATTTATTAAATAACATGCTTTTTATAATATTTACATAGTCATTATTTCAAGAACTATCTTTGAAGCATTGATAAAATCATTTATATTTAGCTGTTCATCGGTGGTGTGAACAAGTTCCATTCCGGTTCCAATATTAACTGCCTTTATGCCGTTTTTATTGAATATATTAGCATCGCTTCCACCACCAGAAGGCATTTTTTCAACTTCAAGCCCTAATTTTTGACATACACTTTCAATTGATTTTATATGTTCATCTTCATGGTCTATAATGTATGAGTAGTACATATACTCAACCTCATAATCTAATTTAGCACCATATTTGTCACACGCATCTTGCAAACATTTAATCATATGATTTGTTTGTTTTTCAAGCTTTTCTGTTGACAGGCTTCTTGATTCTGCCACTATTTCTACTAAGGGTGAAACTATGTTAGTAGCGCCTACTGCTTTAAAGGTACCGATATTGGCAGTAGTTTCATTATCAATACGAAGAAGCTTCATATTTGTTACAGCCTCGGATGCTACCATTATGGCACTTATTCCTTTTTCAGGACTCACTCCAGCATGAGATAGCTTTCCAACAATATTAGCATTAATTTTAGTTTGGCCCGGTGCTTGGGTAATAATACTACTTGGTTTTCCACCAGAGTCTAGAATTATTCCCTTTTTAGCTTTTAATTTAGAAAATTCAACTTCTTTAACACCTTTTAGCCCACCTTCTTCACAAATTGTAAAAACTATTTCCATAGGTCTGTGGGGTAAGTTATTTTCCTTTATAGATCTTAATGCCTCTATGATTGCAGCAATACCTGACTTGTCATCCCCACCAAGAATTGTATTACCCTTGCTTTTTATATAGTCACCATCTACATATGGAACAATACCATTGCCTGGAGTTACAGTATCCATGTGAGCACTAAAGAGCATTGTTTCAGACTCTATATTTCCTGGAATAAAGCAATAAACATTATTGCCGTTTGAACCTATTTTTTCACCAGCTTTGTCAGTATATGTTTCAAATCCCAGTTCTTCTAAATCTTTAATAATTCTCTCAGCTATTGCTTTTTCATTTTTAGATTCACTGTCAATTTGTACATACTCCATAAAGGTATTTATTAGTCTGTCTTTATTAATCATTGTGCACCTCTTTTTATTTGATATTTAATTATAGTATATTTTATCAGAAATTTCCATGAAACAAAAGTATAAAAATATGCGTCTAATGTATTAGAAGTAAAAAAAGGAAGATATAAGCGCATCTGTAGATACAGATGTGTTAAGAACGCTTAAAAGATAGTTAGTACTAAACATATTATACGAGGAGAAATATTATGAATATTAAAATAAGAAGAGTAACAATTAAAGACTTAGATGCAGTAACAGAGGTGGAAACAGAGTGTTTTCCGGAAGCAGAAGCAGCTACAAAGACGTCATTGGAACAACGAATTAAGACGTTTCCTGATAGTTTTTTTGTAGCAGAAATTGATGGGAAGATAATAGGATTTATTAATGGATGTGTAACAAACGAAACTACTATTAATGACGAGCTATTCAGTGATGCATCTCTACATATGCCAAATGGAGATTATCAAGCTATTTTCGGACTTGATGTAATACCTGATTATCAAAATCATGGTATTGCTGCACAGTTAATGAACCATATGATTCAAGCAGCAAAATCAACAGGTCGGAAAGGTGTCATATTAACATGCAAAGATAAGCTTATTCATTACTATTCAAAATTCGGTTTCAAAAATAAAGGTATTTCAAAATCCAATCACGGTGGTTCTGTTTGGTATGATATGATTTTAGAGTATTAGATATTTTTATAATTTTCTTGAAAAGTATAGAAGTGAATTTTATGAATAAAAAAGATAACAAATGTGAATTCATATTTTTGGGTATTTCAACAATTAACTAGACTGTAAAGATTTTGTTGAAAAACTGCTATCAAATGATATAATCCTATTTTTGTTTAATGTTTCTCAAGAAATTTTCATAAGCTTGGGATAGCGCTATAAATTCTTCATGGGATCCGCCGGTATCTGGATGCATTTTTTTCGCCAATTTCCTGAAGCGACTTTTTACAGTATCCATATCAGAATCCAAAGGCATATTAAATATTGGATATATTTCTATTAATTTTTCTTGGCTATAAATTTGGCTTAAAATTGAGCTGAAATAATCTTTAATTACCTTTTCAAACTCAATCTCACCCATTTTTATTAAATCGTCTAAATTATATTTCGCATTACCTTTATAGGGCTCTTTCAAATCAAAGTATTGATTCCATACCAAAGGGAATGATACAGTGTATATTCCTAATAAACCATGTATCATTCTGACTTCTTCTTTTTTTAGATTTCTGATAATTCTCTTTACTTTATCTGGATTTGAGTTTGTCATATACATTCACCAATAAATTACCATATAAATCATGGAACTGGTATTAATTACCTTGAAATCTTCAGCCCTATATACATAGCATGCTCTGAATAACTAAAAAATTCATCCTTTTCACATAATTGTCCTGCAACTTCTATCCATTTATCTATCACTTCTTGAGATTGCGTAAGTATGTTGTTTTCACATGGTGCAAGAATACTTTCTTGACCGAAGAGATGTTTCATTTCAAGATTGAATTTATTCATGAAAGGAATAATATCTTTTTGATTTATAAAAAATGCCTTAGTAAATGCATCCCCACTATAGGACTTACTTTTTATAACGCCATCAATATATGCTTGCTCAGTTTCCAAAAGTATTAATTCAGGAGCGTATTTCATCCAATAAATCATTCCAGAAAAATTAAGAATAAATGAAACATATATTAATCCATCATCTTTAAGCAGAGATATGGCTTCGTTTAAAGCTTTGATTCTGTCTTTTTCTTCAAGCAGATGATACATTGGACCCATAACAAATATATGATCAAATTCTCCATTTATTAATTTCTTAATTTCTCTTGCATCACCTGTAACTGCCTTAATATTTACATTCATTTCTTTAGATTTACCAAGAGCAAATTTAATGTTTTCCGGCGACAAATCTACAAGGGTAACATCACAACCCTTATTTGCATAATAAATAGAATATCGCCCAGGACCTCCGCCTATATCAAGTATTTTATCTCCCGGCTTAATATATTTGTCCATCATTCTTGTAGTTATTGCGAATTCAAAAGGATGTCTTTCTAACCTATCCCACTCATATTGAACATCACTGTCATAATGCTCCTGAACAATACGTACATTAGCTTCCATAGCTTTCCCCCTAATTATGAAGATTTCTAAAATTTTACATCTATTTACAATAATAGTCAATGTTAATTTGGAAATAAATACAAAATTAAAGTGGAAACTTATGTGTGCTTGATATATACTATTATTATCGTGTGATTCGTTTTTGAGAAAATACATTAATTAATTGAGGGAGAAATATGGAATACGAAATAATTCATTTGCCTAAGGATAAATGGAAGGGGACTATCTAAAGATATATAATTGGTTCGATGAAGTTTGCGACGAAGATAATCCGACCTCTATCGTCCTGCGTATCACTCTTACAGAGGGTACTATTACTGACAATGAAAGAAAATACGGTGATCAGCAGTATGAAGTTGATTTTATCAATCATACTGCAAAATAAATAAATCCGTAAAAAATTGATTCAGCGTCACAATATACCCTGACGCCAAGGGGTTGACACTGAATACGACAGGTGGCGTCCTACTTATGTCAAAGTGCTATATGATGATATTTTTGATTTAAAAGAAATAAGCCTATCATGCAATGTGCTTGAAGTTGGAATAGGAACTGGACAAGCAACACTACCAATAATCATGAAAATAAAGAATTGTTGATGGTTGGCTTTAGATGTGAAGTGAAAAAGAAAGAATTTTAAATCTTGGATTATATAAAAGGAGTAGAATAAATGAAAAAACCAGTAGCGTTTTTAGATTTACAAGGTACACTCGGTGGTGAGGGTCCTGATGATATTAGAACTTTTGAATTCTATCCTTTTTCAATAGAGGCAATAAAAGTACTTAATGAAAGTGACATTTTAGTTATTGGTATAACTAATCAAAGCTGTTAAGTGGATTTCCAATGACCTTTCGTCAAGAGAGTAAATTAGTTTTCATTATTTACAAAAGATTAGTAGATATATTTAAATAGAAAAGCCAGGTCAGGCAGATCTAATCTAATCAAATCAAACTTGCCTAAGGAGCTGTATTTGAATGTTAGTAGAGATAGCTTAGCTATGATGATGCATAAAGAAGCTACAAAAGGCAATGTAATCTTTGCAATTGCCTATCCAGGAGCCATACGATGTACAGAAATCTGGGACTATTTTATCTTCAAGATA
>CAZTML010000065.1:0-9632 GCA_964614935.1 uncultured Clostridia bacterium
TTCAGAAATGTTCCTACTGATACAGAAATAGAAGATCCAAATATACCAAGTGGCTGGGAAGAAATAAATGACCCGGATGTACCGGTTGATACAACTGCACCCACGCTACCAAACACCGGCTATATTTTTAACACATGGATGTTGGCGGCTATAGGTTTCATATTTATATTTACAGGCATGGTATTGTTTAAAAGAAGAGTAAGAAATTAAATACTGGGGAGGAGCTTAGCTCCTCCTTGATTTTTAGAGGATAATGATGAAAAAATATTTGCCCCATACTTTGATATTAATAGGTGTTGTCATTATAGGAATTGCACTATATCAAAAGGTAAGCACTACATATTATCAAAATAAATTAGTAGAAGAATACAACAAATATATAAGCCGTCTATACGAGGAAGATACTAAAAATATCGAAGAAGATATTTTAGATAGGGAAGACGGCGTGATTTTGCATGTGGAAAATGCTACCAAAAGCCCGGAACATGAAGGGGAAAGTTCTCAGGAAGAAGAAGAAAAAGAAAACCCCGTTGATAAACACCTCAAGGGAAAGGAAATAAGCGGAGTTATACAAATCCCCAAATTGGGTGTCGTAGCTGCAATACTTGAGGGAACAGATGACACAGCCTTGAAATATACTGTGGGACATTATCCGGAAACTGCAGGCCCCGGGGAAAAAGGGAATTATGTTCTTTTAGGACATAGAAATTACGTATACGGACATTATTTTAGAAGAATAGATGAATTAAGTCCCGGAGATGAAGTTATAATCAAAAAAGATTTGGAAACATACACCTACCTAGTTACGGAATCTTTTGTGGTAGGTCCCGAGGAAGTATGGGTTTTAGATGATACGGAAGAAACCATGCTGACCATGATTACGTGTACCCCTATAATTACCTATACTGACAGATTGATTGTAAGGGCTCTTATTTCTGAATAATAAGAAAGACTATCCTCTTTTAGCAAAGGGGATTTTTTAATTCAATTGAAAACATGAGATTTTTGGCCAGGGCTCAGAATGACAACATAGGGCATATAAAATATGAAATCCCGTTAAAAGTTCTTTAAAGTAGAACAAATGTATGATATAATTTCACATAATAAAGGAAGGAAACGACATGATAATACTTGGGATGGATCCGGGCTTGGCAATTTCTGGCTACGGTATAATTGAATATACAGGCAACAAGTTTGAAGTTATTGATTATGGAGCAGTATTAACAGAAAGTTGCGAAGAATTTCCAAAGAGGCTTAAACATATTTACGACTCCTACATATCTATAATTGATATGTACAAGCCTGAAGCTGTTGCAATTGAGGAGTTGTTTTATAATAAAAATGTTAAAACGGCACTTGCAGTTGCACAAGCTAGGGGGGTACATCTTTTAGCGGCAGAAAACAAAGATATTCCCCTATATGAATACACACCTCTTCAAATAAAACAAGGAATTGTAGGTTATGGGAGGGCAGAAAAAAGACAGATTCAGGAAATGGTAAAGGTTATATTGAAACTAAAGGAAATTCCTAAGCCTGATGACGTAGCTGATGGTTTGGCTACGGCAATATGTCATGCTCATTGCTTAAAATTTGCAGATAAATTTAAAATTACAAAATATTGAGGGAGTTTAAATGATTAGTTACATAAAAGGTGAAGTTCTTAAAAAAGGTATTGATTACTTGGTTATAGAAAACAATGATATAGGATATTACATAAGCACATCTCTTTCTACCTTAAATAATGTCAGTGAAAAAGAAAAAAATACAATACTTACATATATGCACATAAGGGAAGACCTAATTGCCTTATATGGCTTTTTAACTTACGATGAACTTGAACTGTTTAAAAAGCTTATTACTGTTAATGGAATAGGCCCAAAGGCAGGGCTTTCTATACTATCAACTTATGAATCTACTACAGTTAAGGAAATTATCGTAAAAGAAGATATTGTTAGAATGACCAAAGTTCCGGGAATAGGCAAAAAGACAGCAAGCAAAATATTTCTTGAACTTAAGGACAAGGTTGGAAGTGTTGAAGAAATTCATAGTGCTGGTGGAGAGATTGTTGTAAATAACGAAATGTCAGATGTAGTCGATGCTTTAACAGTCTTAGGCTTTTCTTCTTTTGAAGTTAAACAGACCTTGGAAAGTATGGATTTAAAGGGCAAGTCGGAAAATGACATAATTAAAGAAGCCCTAAAAAATATGAATAGGCAGGGATAATATGTTTGATAGAGAAAATGAAATAGTTGCATCCACATTTAATGATGGTGAAGAGGAATTAGAGCTTAGCTTAAGACCTCAGAAACTTTCACAATATATAGGACAGAAGAAGGTAAAGGAAGTTTTAAACATCTTCATTGAATCTGCTAAAATGAGAAATCAGCCACTTGACCACGTTTTGCTTTCTGGACCTCCAGGCCTTGGTAAAACTACCTTAGCTAATATAATCTCCAATGAACTGGGAGTTAATATAAGAGTTACCTCAGGACCTGCAATTGAAAGAGCCGGAGATTTGGCTGCAATACTTACAAATTTAAATGAAAATGATGTTTTATTCATAGATGAAATTCACAGGATTCATAAAACGGTTGAGGAAATTATGTATCCGGCACTTGAAGATTTTGCCCTGGATATAATAATAGGCAAAGGTCCTTCTGCAAGATCTATAAGACTTGACTTACCTAAATTTACACTTATTGGGGCAACAACTCGTTCAGGTATGCTTGCATCACCATTAAGGGACAGGTTTGGTGTTATGTGTAATTTGGATTTTTATGAACATGAGGATTTAAAAGAAATTGTACTTCGTTCTGCTGGCATCATAAATATTGAAATTGATGAAAAAGGAGCAGAAGAAATTGCAAAACGTTCAAGAGGAACTCCCCGTATTGCTAACAGGCTTTTAAAAAGAGTAAGAGATTATGCAATAGTTAAAGGACAAGGTGTTATAGATTCAAAGACTGCCGACCATGCTCTTAAAATGCTTGAAATTGATGAAATAGGATTGGATAAATTAGACAGAAGAATTTTAAATACGATTATTGACTTTTATAAGGGTGGTCCCGTAGGCCTAGATACCTTAGCAGCATCCATAGGTGAAGAAAAAGGAACAATTGAAGATGTCTACGAGCCATATCTACTTCAGATAGGCTATTTAAACCGAACACCAAGAGGAAGGGTCGTTTCAGAAATGGGTTACAGACATGTTAATAAAATAAGAAAACAAACAGAACAAATGAGTATAGAGGATAATGATTATGAAAAAGCTGATTAAATTATTAACTTTAATAATAATATTAAGTGTATTATTTATTTCTTCAGCATCTGCCGAAGAAGGTGAACACCATGTGAGAGTTAGGATAAGATATCCAAGACTTTTTAACGAGCAGGTATCTTTTGAAGGCTATAATGAAATTACTATATATGACCAAGAAGGTGAACTTTTCAGCCTTGACAATAACCTAAGTCTAAGAATGGATACATATTATGCGGCAAATTATTATATAACAGATTCTAGCAAGGCTATCTTTGGCCCTTACCATGTTTTAGTGTGGGATAAGGTATATAAAAGATTTGAAGAAGCTCAAGCTGATGCTGAATATTTAAAAGGTAAGTTTAACTATGAATTTTATCCTTACTTAACTGAAAAAGGGTATATTATTAGTGGCGGAACTTTTACAGCTAAGGGTTTAGCAGGGTCTTTAGTGGATGAATTAATCTCATACGGCTACTCTGCAGAAACATATAATGGCAATTCAGAAAATATAATTGCTTATAACAAAAATAACAAGCCGGTTTTTATGTATGAAAAGGACATGCCTCTTTGTTTTTCCTCCTACAACCAAGATGAACAATATGAAATGATTAAGGTTGACAATAGGGCCTACAGAGGAAGAGTAGGACTAAATATAATTGATGAATTCAGGATGATAACAGTTAACCATGTAGAACTTGAGAATTATTTATATGGGGTTGTACCAAACGAAATACCTGCATCATGGGGAATAGAAGCATTAAAGGCACAAGCGTTGGCTGCAAGAACTTACGCAGTCTACAACATTAAACCAAGACAGACTTATGACATGGAAGACAATCAAAACAGTCAGGTTTATATGGGATATGATTATGAAAAACCTTCTACAAACAGAGCTGTAGATGAAACTAGGGGGGAAATGATTTATTATGATAATAAATTAATCCAAGCCTTTTATCATTCAACAAGTGGGGGATCTACAGAAAACTCAGGAAATGTGTGGTTTGAAGATTTACCATATTTAAAAGGCGTAGATGATGAGTTTTCCAATAATTCAGGCTCTCCTCACAATGAGTGGCAAACTACATACTACAAGGAAGACATTGTAAGAGCATTAAATCTTGATGGTCATAATGTAAACCAAGTCTACGGAATACAAATAAATAAGCTTTCAGAAAACAATAGGGTTCTTGAATGTATATTTTTGACTGATGCAGGGGAGATTTCATATAAGAAGGAAAATATTAGACTTCTTTTAGGATTAAAAAGTTCCTGGTTCTCTATTGAAAATGGAAATTCATTTTTCTTTATAAAAGAATATTTGCCTTTGATTGAAAATGAAAAAGCTCCTTCTAGGGGAGGAATTCTCGATTCAATTATAGAGGAAGAAAAAGATGATGAAGCAAAGAGTGATGAAATAAAGCACGAAATGGCAAGTATGACAGGCAAGTACCTTATAAGTAGCAATGGAACAAAAAAGATCGAACAAGAAAAGTTTGCCTTCATGAGTTCTAAAGGAGTATCTATTGTGGATACTAATTCAGAACAATATAATTTTGAAGGAAGAGGCTGGGGACATGGTATAGGAATGAGCCAGTATGGCGCTAAGCAAATGGCAGAAGAAGGATATACTTATGATGAAATACTACAACATTATTATAGCGGAGTAAGAATTAAATGACAGATAACTTTAAGACAAGTGATTTTGCTTATGATCTACCTGAAAGGCTCATAGCACAAACTCCAATTAAGGAAAGAGATCATTCAAGACTTCTAGTTCTTGATAAAGAAAGTGGAGAAATTTCACACAAGCATTTTTACGACATAATTAAATATTTAAATGAGGGAGATTGCTTGGTTATTAATGATACCAAGGTTTTGCCTGCAAGGTTATATGGTAGAAGGAAGGACACCAATTCCTTAATAGAATTTCTACTCCTTAAAAGAATTGATGACAAGAGGTGGGAAACACTGGTTAAGCCGGGTAAGAAGGCAAGAATCGGTGGAGAAATTGTATTTGAGGAAAATCTACTTACAGGAAAAATTGTAGACGTGCTTGAAGAAGGCAACAGGATAATAGAATTTGAGTACCAGGGCATATTTGAAGAAATATTGGATAAATTAGGAGAAATGCCCCTGCCTCCATATATACACGAAAAGCTTGAAGATAAGGATAGGTATCAGACTATTTATGCAAAAAATGCAGGGTCTTCAGCCGCACCAACAGCGGGTCTTCATTTTAATGACAAGTTAATTAAGGAAATAGAAGAGAAAAATGTATCTATAGCAAGGCTTACCTTGCATGTAGGGCTTGGAACCTTTAGACCTGTAAAGGCTGAATATATAGATGACCACGTAATGCATTCGGAGTATTATGAATTAAACGAAACTGAAGCTAGTAAGATAAACAATGCCAAGGAAAGAGGAAACAAGGTTATTGCCGTTGGTACTACCAGTGTAAGGACCTTGGAAACTATTGCTGACGATGGAGGATTTGTGAAGGAAGGTAAAGGTTGGACGGATATTTTTATATATCCGGGCTACAAGTACAAGGTGGTGGACTCTCTTATAACAAACTTCCATCTTCCGGAATCCACATTGATAATGCTTGTAAGTGCTTTGGCAGGTAAAGAAAATATTATGAAAGCATACAAAGAAGCTGTAGAAAAAGAATACAGATTTTTCAGCTTTGGAGATGCAATGTTTATAAAGTAGGTGGACTATGTTTGAATTTGAGTTAATAAAAGAATCTAAGGAATGCAAGGCAAGGTTAGGAAAAATTCATACTCCTCATGGAGATATAGAAACGCCCATATTTATGCCTGTAGGAACAAAGGCAACTGTTAAGGCTATGACACCTGAAGAAATGAAGGATTTAGAGGCCCAGATAATCTTAAGTAATACTTACCATCTTTATTTAAGGCCAGGGCATGAACTTATTAAAGAAGCCGGAGGCCTACATAAATTTATGAACTGGGATGGCCCTATATTAACAGACAGTGGTGGATTTCAGGTTTTCAGCCTTGGAGATTTAAGAAAAATAAGAGAAGAAGGTGTAGACTTTAGGTCCCACATAGATGGTTCAAAACATTTTTTAAGTCCTGAAAAAGCCATAGAAATACAAAATTATTTAGGATCTGATATAATTATGGCCTTTGATGAATGTGCACCATATCCGGCAACTTATGATTATATTAAAAAGTCTATGGAAAGGACCACAAGGTGGGCAAAAAGGTGTAAGGATCATCACAAAAATACTGAAAAACAAGCTTTGTTTGGAATTGTTCAAGGAGGCATGTACAAGGACTTAAGAACTGAAAGTGCTAAGCAAATTACAGACATTGATTTCCCAGGATACGCCATAGGTGGATTAAGCGTTGGAGAGCCAAGGGATTTAATGTGTGAAGTTTTGGATTACACTGTAGATTTACTTCCTAAGGATAAGCCCAGATATTTAATGGGTGTAGGAAGTCCAGATTATTTGTTTGAAGCTGTTGAAAGAGGAATAGACATGGCAGATTGTGTTCTACCTACAAGAATGGCAAGACACGGAGCCTTTATGACTAGCAAGGGACAAATTGCAATTAAAAATGCCAAACATAAAAAAGATTTTGGTCCTATTGATGAAAACTGCTCTTGTTATACTTGCAGAAACTATTCAAAAGCTTATATAAGGCATTTGTTTGGCGAAAAAGAGATACTTGGAGCTAGACTTGCTACAATTCATAATTTATTTTTCTTGATTAATCTAATGAAAAGCATTAGAATAAGTATAGTGGAAGATAATTTTATAAATTTCAAAAGAGAATTTTATGAAAATTATGGATATTAATAAATTACATAGGAGGAATCATGCCACAGGAATATAGCGGAATTATAATGTTAGTGGTTTTCTTTGGAATAATGTATTTCACAATGATAAGACCACAAAAAAAGAAAGACAAAGAAATTAAATCCATGAGAGACAGTTTGTCATCAGGTGATGAAGTAATCACTATTGGAGGAATCCACGGTAAAATTGTTAAAGTTAATGATGAAATTGTAACTTTGGAAATGGCTCATGGAAAGCAAAGAATCGAATTTTCCAAATGGGCTGTAGGAAGTGTAACTAAGAAGGGTAAAGAAAAACCAGTTAAAGAAGAAATCGAAGAAACTGACAATAAAGAAGAAGAGTAAAAAAAAGACGCAAGCGTCTTTTTTTTGTCATCCTGAACGTAGTGAAGGATCTCATTTTTTAAAGAGCTGTGCCCTTATTTTATTTCTTTAATAGTTTCTTCCCAAGTACGATTACTTCGTGAGAAAGTAATGGAACCATTGATATAAGTATTAAATTCGTCCATTCTCTCAATGACAGCTGGCTTGTTTCAAACACTTGTGTAAGGAAAGGAACTTCCGTTACAAGTATCTGTAACAATAAGCCTGCAATGAAGGCACCAATCATTGCACGATTTTCAGTATGGTTCATTTGGAACAATGATTTGTCATAATTTCTCATACCAATTGCATGGAAGAGCTGTGAAATACCTAATGCAGTAAATGCATAAGTTCTGGCATGTTCAAGAACAATGTATTCAACTCCATTTACCATAATTACTTGTTCTAGCATAAACCTAATATTTTCAAGACTTATTGCCATGCCTGCTTCCTGCAAATGGATAATCGGTGACCACAAAAATGCTCCTAATGTTAATCCACCAATCATAAAACCGTTGTAAATTGTAAATGCCAAACCGCCGTGAGCAAACAAACTTTCCTTAGGATCTCTTGGTTTGTCATTCATGATGTCTTTATCCTTAGGGTCAACTCCTAAAGCTAATGCGGGTAATGAGTCGGTTATAAGGTTAATCCAAAGAATGTGTATGGATTGTAAAGGTGCTGCCAAGCCTGCGGCAATAGCCGAGAACATTGATATAACTTCACCAAAGTTTGAGGATAAGAGAAACAAAACTGTTTTCTTGATATTTTTGTAAATACCTCTTCCTTCTGCAACTGCTTTTTCTATTGTTGCAAAGTTATCGTCTGTAAGAACCATATCTGCTGCACCCTTGGCAACGTCAGTTCCCGTAATACCCATTGCAACTCCTATATCTGCTGTTTTTAATGAAGGAGCGTCGTTAACACCGTCACCGGTCATTGAAACAATGCTTCCATCTGATTTAAAAGCTCTTACTATCATAACCTTGTGCTCCGGTGAAACTCTTGCAAAAACTCTTAGATTTTTAACCCTTTCATTTAATTGTTCTTGTGTAAGTTCATTTAATTCGCCACCGGTTATGCACTGACTTTCATCTTCGGCAATTCCTAGTTCTTTGGCAATTGCTAAAGCTGTGTCCTTATGGTCTCCAGTAATCATTATAGTTTTGATTCCGGCATTTTTTAAAGTCTTTACTGATTCTTTCGCTTCAGGACGCGGCGGGTCAATCATTCCTACCAAACCAACAAATGTAAGATCTTCTTCACTTGCAGATTCATCATTTTCCTTAATGGCAAGAGCTAATACTCTAAGGGCACCATGTGCCATTTCTGAAGATGCCTTGTTTATATCTGCCTTGTGTTGGTCAGTTATATCCATTGTTTGATCATTTAAATAAATTTTATTGCATCTATTTAAAAGTATGTCCATAGCACCTTTGGTATAGCTCATAACCTTACCTTCAGTGTTTTTATGAACTGTGGTCATTAATTTTCTTGCAGAATCAAAGGATAGTTCATTGATTCTTGGATTTGTTTCTTCAAGACCTTCCCTTGTAATATTTATGCTAGTTCCCATATCCAAGAGAGCTAACTCAGTTGGGTCCCCTACCCTAGTCTTGTTGGCGGTTGAAGCATCATTACAAAGTATAAATCCGTCAAGGAATAATTTGTTATTTTCGTAAGATAATTCTTCCGCATTTTTCATTTGTCCATCTAAATATATTTTAGTGACAGTCATCTTATTTTGAGTAAGGGTACCTGTCTTGTCTGAACATACTATACTTACCGCTCCCAAGGTTTCAACTGCAGGCAGTTTACGAACGATTGTATTTACCTTAACCATTCTTGTTACGCCAAGGGCTAAAACAATTGTTACAACTGCTGTAAGACCTTCAGGCACAGCAGCTACTGCAAGGGCTATTGCAGTGATAAACATTTCAACAATGTCTCTTCCTTGTATAACAGCTATTCCAAACATAGCTACAACTATTATTACTGCAACAATACCAAGAATTTTTCCTAAGTCGTTAAGTCTTTTTTGCAGAGGAGTTAATTCATCTGTAGATTCGTTTATCATTGCAGCTATTTTACCTATTTGAGTATCCATTCCGGTATAAACTACGACACCTTCACCACGTCCATAGGAAACGCTAGTTGAAGAAAAGGCCATGTTTAATTGGTC
>CAZTML010000066.1:0-4761 GCA_964614935.1 uncultured Clostridia bacterium
TTTTTTCATTACCTTTTGGATTACTCTTTTATTTACTTTCAACGAGTTTTAAAGAAATTGCAAACAAAGTTATATTCTATACAATTATTAGCTTTTTAACAGCTTATTATGGAACCCAACTAATATATTACAGAATATTTTATACATTCACTTCTATCTATTCTATTATTTTTGGAGCAGGAAAAGCACTGGGATTCACAGATATTATAGTTAATGCACTTTCAGACAATGCTCTTGAATTAATAAGCCTATTACCACCTTTAATATTATTAATTATTTTTCACAGAAAAATTCAATTTAGCAAAATTCCAAATAAAAGAATTATAAGAATTGCTTTTTCTGCAGCAGTTATGCAGGTGGTGATTATATTTGCTGTGACTTCTAATGATACAGGTATGCTTAGTCCTTCTTACTTATATTCTGAAACATTTTTGGTTGTAGATTCTGTTGACAAATTTGGGCTTTTAACAACAGGAAGACTAGACATAAAAAATATGTTGAAAAATTCTGTATTTGCTGTAGAACCGGACCAATCAGAAATAATTAAATCGGAAGATATAATTGAAGAAGTCAAAAATGATAAGCGAAACAATGAACTTGATTCCCAACCGGATGAGCCTGAAGTCCCTATGGTGCATGAAACAGGATACAATATTATGGATATTCCATTCGAAGAATTAATTAAGGTTGAAGGAAATGAAACCATAAGAGGAATGCATGAATATTTCAGCAATATAAAACCTACTGAAAAAAATGAATATACAGGTAAATATAAGGGAAAAAACTTGATTTTAATAACTGCGGAAGGCTTTTCACCTTATGCTGTTCGCCAAGATATAACGCCTACACTATACAAAATGTATGAAGAAGGTTTTAAATTTAAAAATTTTTACACTCCTTCATGGGCAGTCAGTACTTCAGATGGTGAATATGTTGCAACTACCGGTCTTTTACCTAAGGAAGGAGTGTGGAGTTTTTATATATCCTCTAATAATTACATGCCTTTTGCTATGGGAAACCAACTATTAAAAGAAGGTTATGAAACAAAAGCCTACCACAACCATTATTTTGATTATTACTACAGACACTTATCCCACCCTAACTTAGGATATACCTACAAGGGACTTGGAAATGGTCTTGATGTAACAGAAACATGGCCGGAATCAGACTTGGAAATGATTGAACTTACAGTTCCTGAATATATTGACTCTCAGCCCTTCCATGTCTACTACATGACAGTGAGTGGCCACCTGCAATATAACTTTTACGGCAACCACATAGCTCATAAAAACAAAGCTATGGTAGAAAATCTTTCATACTCTGAAAATGTAAAAGCATATTTAGCCTGTAATATAGAGTTAGATAAAGCAATTGAAAAATTAATCCGGGACCTTGAGGAAAAAGGAATAGCTCAAGATACTTTAATAGCTATAAGTCCTGATCATTATCCATATGGACTTACTATGGCGGAAATGAGTGAGCTTGCCAACATAGAAATCCAATCAGACATAGATTTATACAAAGGAGTTTTCCTCCTATGGGGGAAGGGAGTGGAGCCTGTAGAAATTGATGAAGTAAGTTCAAGCCTTGATATAATTCCTACCTTGTCAAACCTTATGGGTTTAGAATATGATTCAAGGCTTTTAATAGGTAGGGATATTTTATCTCCCTCAGAACCCCTAGTAATTTTTCAAGACAGGAGCTGGATTACAGATAAAGCACTTTATAATGCAAAAACCGGAAAGGTTACACTTATAGATGAAAATGTAGATACAGACTATATTAAGGAAATTAGCAATGCAGTGAAAGATAAATTCAAATATTCTGCTATGATACTGGATACCAATTATTACAGTATAATTTTACAATGATAACCGTCCCCAAAACTTCTATGATACTGTAACAATATATTCGCTATTTACCGGGCATTGGGTGTAGGTGGAATTATTTATGCAATTTGAATTTAATTTATTTAATAATTCACCTGTAGATCCATCCTTAACTTTTACTTTGTAGCCTATCCTTTTAATTTCTGATGGCTGTAGACTTCCAACATCCCACTTTATAATTGTTTTACCGTTAAATTCATAAACTTTTTGAGGTTCTAAGTTGCATGAATCTCCTATGTACTCAAGTCCCTTATCAAGGATACTTCTTAAATAAACTTTTCTTGCTAAATCATATTGCCCTGTGCTTAAGCTTATATAATATTTGGTTATGTCGCCTTGGCTTATCTTTTCGTCATCACAAGTTACAGACATATCGAAGTCCATTGCTGTTGATGTAACAAAATATGAATCGATTTCTTCTTTATTAATTAAATGAGCGTAAAAATTTATTTTGCTTCTGTGGGCTATTTTATCCCCTGAATTTTCAATGCTGTTTGCTGTATATTTATCGCATAATGCTGCATCAAATGTGATTGTATTTACTGAGTTTGGCGATAAGATAAAATTATTCCCAAAAATTATTACATTGTCGTTACTTAACATCTCACATGGTTCAACAGCACTTAGAGTATCTAATAGATTAGTATCCGGTCCTTCATGGCCTAAGTTTTCCAAATATCTTATTCCGTTTCCCAAGGCAGTACTAAAAGAACACAATCTTTGATTATTACTGTTATTTTTTATAATAATTTTTATTTTGAAAATATTAGAGGGAATAAATTGTGAATCAGGTATACCTGCACCTTTTAATAACTTGTTAGGTATATCTATGTATATGGTACATTCTTTCATTTCCTTCATTCCTTTCAGATAATCTAATTCATCATATTCTCAAGGCTGATTTTTGTGATTAAAGTCAAATATTTATGGTATTAATTAAGTAATTATGATAATATTAATGATAATTAAAGAAAATCACAAACAACTATGGAGGATAAAATGAAAAATATAAAAATCTACTCAAGTAATACATGTTCAAATTGTACTCTTGCAAAGGAATATATGAAGGAAAAAGGATTAGAATATGAGGAGAAAAATATTTCCACAGATCCTGAAGCAAAAAAAGAATTAATTTCCATGGGTTACATGGGAGTACCTATAATTATGATTGACGACGAAACTGTTGTAGGTTTTAACAAAGATAAATTAGACGAATTATTATAAGAATACGTCAATCTGCTGATATTATTTATTTAAAGCGAAGAAATTCTTCGCTTTAATATTTAGGTAATCTAAAAATTCCATCAGAATAAGGGGGAAATATGAAAATTGAAAATTTACCGAGAATAGAAACAGGATTTTACAATACACCCATTCATAAGCTGAATAATTTAAGTAAGAAATATGGAATTGATATTTATATTAAAAGAGATGATATGACAGGTTTTGGCATGGGTGGTAATAAGCTTAGAAAGTTAGACTATCTTCTTAAGGATGCTCTTGACAAGAAGTGCACTGTCCTTTTAACATATGGTGGACCTCAAACTAATCATGGTAGACTGACTGCTGCAGTTGCAGCAAAATATGGCCTAAAGTGTGGCATTATAATGGATGGTCCTGCTCCATCTAAAGCTAGTGGAAATTTAATATTGGATAAAATGATGGGTGCTGATTTGTTCTTTATGGATGACACAAACTTTAAAGATGAGCCAAAAGAAGTTAAGGCAATAAAATATAAAGAGCTAACAGAAAAAACAACAAAAGAAGTCCTAGAAATATATGAATCCCAAGGGGAAAAAGTTTATTTAATTCCTGTGGGAGGAAGCTCTCCCTTAGGCGCTGCTGGATATGTAATGACAGCTAAGGAAATTAAGGGCCAGCTTAATGAAATGAATCTTGAAATAGACTATCTGTTTACAGGTTTTGGCTCTGTAGGCACTTATGGCGGTTTGTATTTAGGAGCAAAATATTTTAATGCAGGATTCACCCCTATTGGAGTATGTGTTTCTCATAAAAATGAAGCTGAAATGCTGGAAAAAGTTAATTATATAAAAGAAATAAACTCATATTTGGGGCTTGACCTTGAAGTAAAGCGTGAAGATATGTGGATAGAAGATGGATATGTTGGAATTGCATATAATGTTCCAGATCCTTTAACCCGCAAATATGTATACATGATGGCAAGAGAAGAAGCTATAATTCTTGATAATTGTTATACGGGAAAGGTTTTCCGTGGAATGGTTGAAATGATTGAAAATGGACAAATTTCGAAAGATAAAAAGCTAATGTTACTTCATACAGGAGGGGCTCCCGGGCTATTTTCAGAAGGACATAGTGAAGCAATGCAGGAAGAACTGTGGACAGATCAGAAAGAATTTAACTTGTAGTTTACAATATTAACTAAATAACTAAAATATTTACATAGTAATTATAAGAATTGTGTTAATAATAAAGGTAAGCAACAAAGACAGCTGTGGTGGTTGCTTTTAAATATAAAAACCGGCAATAATTTTTGCCGGTTTTGTATATCCTAATCCCATTTAAGAGGTATGGGGACACACCTCTATGTTCCAAAGGGAGCATATATTTTGGTGAAGGAGACTGCGGTCTACGATCTATTTATTTAATGCAGCTAATAAATCATCTAATTTCATTCCGTGTACTGCTGCAGCTTCTTCTAATGTTTCCATTTGAGCACTTGGGCAACCTACACACCCCATTCCAAAATTCATTAATACTTGAGCAGCTTCGTGTTTTGTCATAATAACTTCACGAATTGTCATATCTTTTGTAATCATATTGGCCTCCTATTATTTTCCTTCATTATACAATATGACAAAATATTATTCAATAATATAATTAATATAAAAAT
>CAZTML010000066.1:4861-6537 GCA_964614935.1 uncultured Clostridia bacterium
TAAAAATCAAAACGTATTCCTGGCTTTTCATACCAAAATCTGTTTGAATGTCAACATAATGTATGATATAATCAAAAAAGTTATCGCAGTAAAGTTAGAACATACAAGAAGGCAGGAGCTAAAAATGCATACGGAATACAATGAAAAAATAAGCGACATGAAAAAATGCATTCACAGAAAGAGCAAGCTGAATTTACTTTTGAAACAAACTGAGCAGGACATTATAAAAGAAAAACTTTTCTTGAATAAGCTGTTGGCTGAGTTAGATAAGGATAATTCAGATGTTTTAAAACTGAAGTCAAAAAACATCACTTCATTGTTTTATGCAATATTGGGCACCAAAGAAGAAAGATTTGATAAAGAAAGACAAGAGTTATTAAAAGCGAAGTTAAAGTATGACCAATGCAAGAATAATGTAGATTACCTTGTTAATGAAACAAAAAAAATTGTAAATAAACTTGCTAAATTAGATGGATGCGATGCTGAATATGAAGAATTAATTAATAAAAAATTAGAAACCATTAATATAGAGGACGAAGAAGTTGGCAAGGAATTAAAAAAACTAATAAAACGAAAAGAAAGTTTGAATGCCAACATAGTTGAAATAGATGAGGCAATATATTATGGCGAGAAAGCACTTGATGCAATAGAAAATACAATAAAAGCATTAGATGATGCTGAAGGCTGGGGTATTGCTGATATTGCCGTAGGTCAATCAACAACTGCACTCACACATAATAGAATTGATGATGCAAGAGAATTTGCTGAGCAAGTTCAAAGAATGTTGGCAAAATTCAAGAAAGAATTATCTGATATAGTTATGATGATAGGAACTGAAATTGCAGTAGGCCGCTTTGAAACTTTTTCGGATTATTTCTATGACAGTATGATTTTTGACTGGTTAGTACAGGCTCATATGGGAAAAACATTAGATACTGTAAAAAATGCAAAAAATCAATTAGACAAGGCAATGTCAAAGCTTTATGAAGAAAAAGTTACAGAAGAATGTATGGCAAAACAAATAGAAGAAAAAGCAAATGATATAATACAGGAAAATATAAAGCCATAAAAATATTGACAAAAAAGCTCTTTTATTGTAACATAAATATATCACATGACTGGCGGAAAGTGGATTACCACGAGGGAGTGTGATTAATATTAAAAGTCGGCCGCCTGGGCTAACCCGGGCGGTTTTTCTATGCCCGAGTATCTACTTTGGGAGGAATAAGACTATGAAACAATGGAAGAATTTTGCCAACGGCAAATGGGCACAAGAAATTGATGTTAGGGATTTTATTCAAAAAAACTACAAGCCTTATGAAGGAAATGATGAATTCTTAAGTCCCGCAACAAAGAGAACAAGAAACTTATTTAAAAAAGCATCAGAATTAATGACAGAAGAATTATCAAAAGGTATCTTAGACGTAGATACAGAACATATTTCAGGTATTAATAACTTTGAACCAGGATACCTTGATAAGGAAAATGAAATAATTGTAGGTTTCCAGACAGATGCACCATTAAAAAGAATGGTTAATCCTTTTGGCGGAATCAGAATGGTCGAACAATCTTTGGAAGCATACGGTTATTCTATGAGTAATGATTTAAAAGATGTTTTTCAAAAATACAGAAAAACCCACAATGAAGGGGTCTTTGATGCATATACACCTGAAATA
>CAZTML010000066.1:6637-9502 GCA_964614935.1 uncultured Clostridia bacterium
TTTATTTCGGCTATTTAGCTGGTGTTAAAGAAAATAACGGTGCTGCCATGTCTCTAGGTAGAACAAGCACATTTATTGACATTTATATAGAAAGAGATTTACAAGAAGGTATTCTAAATGAAGTTGAAGCTCAGGAAATCATAGACCAGTTTGTTTTAAAACTTAGAATGGTTCGTCACTTAAGAACTCCTGAATACAATGAGCTGTTTGCAGGAGATCCTAACTGGGTTACTGAAGTATTAGGGGGAATGGGGCTTGATGGAAGAACAATGGTTTCCAAAACATCCTTTAGGTTTTTGCATACATTAACAAATTTATCATCTGCACCAGAACCCAACATGACTGTTTTGTGGTCTGAAAATCTACCAGAGGGCTTTAAAAAGTATTGCAGTAAAATGTCCATTGAAACATCTGCTATTCAATACGAGAATGACGACATTATGAGACCCCTTTACGGTGATGATTACGGTATAGCATGTTGTGTATCTGCAATGGCTATAGGCAAGGACATGCAGTTTTTTGGGGCAAGGTGTAATTTGGCAAAGTCACTCTTATTTGCCATAAACGGTGGTGTTGATGAGATTACTAAAGAAAAAGTTATAGAAAATATAGATAAAATAAATACTAAAACACTTAATTATGAACAAGTGCTTAAAAATTATAAAAAAGTATTGGAATATGTTGCAGAATTGTATGTTAATACAATGAACATCATTCATTATATGCACGACAAATATGCTTACGAATCAGGACTTATGGCACTTCACGACTATAATGTAAGAAGGCTTATGGCTTTTGGAGTTGCAGGCTTATCAATTGCTGCAGACTCACTAAGTGCTATAAAATATGCAAAAGTTAGCCCTCTTTATAGCCCTGATGGTATTACTGAGGACTTTGAAATCCAGGGGGACTATCCAATGTACGGCAATGATGACGACCGTGTTGATAGTATAGCAGTTGAATTATTAGAATTTTTCTCAAAAGAATTAAAAAAACATAAAACATATAGAAATGCAAAGCATACCCTTTCTGTCCTAACTATTACCTCAAATGTTGTTTATGGTAAGAAAACAGGGGCAACACCAGATGGAAGAAGTTCTGGTGAACCCTTTGCACCAGGTGCAAATCCAATGAATGGGAGGGACAAGAGCGGAATACTTGCTTCCTTAAATTCAGTTGCAAAACTTGAATATAAGGATACTTGTGAAGATGGAATTTCCAATACATTTACTGTTATTCCTCATACATTAGGAAAACTTAAAAGGCATAGAACAGATAACTTGTCAAACATATTAGACGGATATTTTGCCCAGGGAGGCCACCATATAAATGTAAATGTATTAGATAAAGATACTCTTTATGATGCCATGGAAAATCCCAACAAATATCCAAACTTGACTATAAGGGTTTCAGGATATGCAGTTAATTTTAATAGGTTAACTAAAGACCAGCAAGAAGATGTAATCAGTAGAACCTTTCATGATAGGATGTAGGAAATGACTGAGGGATTTATTCATTCAATAGAAACTTTAGGAACCTTAGACGGTCCGGGGATTAGAATGGTAGTTTTTATGCAAGGCTGTAGCTTAAGGTGTATATACTGTCATAATCCTGATACATGGAAAGATATAAGGGTTTCTGATGGAACCCCTAATGTCACAGAGAAGATCCAAGACAAACTGACTGCTAAAAGTTTAGTTAAAAAAGTTAAAAGATATAAGCCTTATTTTAAGTTTAATGATGGTGGCATAACATTTTCAGGAGGAGAGCCTTTAAGACAGCCTGAATTTTTGTTGGAATGTCTTATAGGGTGTAAAGATGAAGGAATTCATACTGTATTAGATACATCAGGAGTTGGTCTTGGCTCTTATGACGAAATTCTAAAATATACAGACTTAGTAATTCTTGATATTAAACATTCAAATCCTGAAAATTATGAAAGGATAACAGGCAAAGATATAAAATATTACCATGATTTTAAAGAAGCTATTATAAGAAACCAAAAGCAGCTTTGGCTTAAGCATGTGGTAACACCTGGAATCAATGACACAAAAGAGGATATGAATGACTTTGAAATGGAAGTAAGAACTTTTCCGTATGAGCTCATTCAAAAAGTTGAACTTCTGCCTTATCATACCTTGGGAGTATATAAATACCAAGAATTAAATTTAAAATATAGATTGGCGGGACTTCAGCCTTTGACCAGCAACAAGCTAGAGGAATTAAAAACTTATATCAATTTAGGAAAACTTATAAAATAATAAAAAGTTTTCCTTGACAAAGGGTTTTTTATGGTATAAAGTAATTAACAATTGAAAAAATAACTTCTTATCAAGAGAGACGGAGGGATCGGCCCCGTGATGTCTCGGCAACCTACAGCATTTACTGAAAGGTGCTAATTCCGGCAAAGTATACTTTGCAAGATGAGGAGATGGTTAGAAATAAACCTTCTCTTCCGAGAAGGTTTTATATTTTATAGGAGGAAAAAATGTCAATAGAAAAAGTTAGAGAATATTTAAAACAATTTAACAAGGAAAATGACATACAAGAAATGGACGAATCAACAGCGACTGTAGAGCTTGCTGCACTTGCTTTAGATACAGAAGAAGCAAGAATTGCAAAGTCCTTATCATTTTATGATGGTGATGATGCCATGGTAATAGTAGTAGCAGGAGATGCTAAAATAGATAACAGAAAGTTTAAAGATCAATTTGGATTTAAAGCAAAAATGCTTTCTCCAGATGATACGGTAAAATTTACAGGTCATGCAATTGGAGGAGTTTGCCCTTTTGCCTTGCCTAAAAACATAAAAGTATACTTAGATGAATCTATGAAAAGATTCGAAACCATGTTCCCAGCATGTGG
>CAZTML010000067.1:0-1342 GCA_964614935.1 uncultured Clostridia bacterium
TCCATATGATAGTTCCTATGATAAAGCCAGCTAGGGCTGGAATAATCCAACCAAATCCATAGTCAAAACCGGGCAGATACATGTGAGCAAAGTTGATAATATTATTAACTATTGGCGTTTCCTTCAAATTTTTAGGCAATGCATTGCACAAGTCAAAGAAGGCTGCAATAATTGTTAAACTGGTTGTCCACCTATATATATCCCTTTGTTTATTAATTATTGGTGCTAGTAAGGATAATATTATTAATGTTATAGCCAATGGATATAAAAACATAAGTACAGGTAATGATAATTGAATGATTTTATTTAATCCAAAGTTAGCAATTACGAAAGAAACAAGGGTAAAGACAATAACATACTTATTATAGGACAATGATTTTGGAAATAATTCACTAAACATTTGTCCACATGAAGTAATTAAACCTATTGCTGTTTTCAAACAAGCCACTGTTACAATAGCAGCCAATAAGACCTGGCCTGTGAAGCCAAAGTAATGCTTACTAACCATAGACATAATTATGCCGCCATTATCAGCACTGCTAACACTCCCTAAGCTACTTGCTCCCATATAAGCTAAGGATGCATAAATGACACTCATTCCTACAAGACATACTAAACCAGATTTAAATGTTTCAATGGCCTTCCTTTTGGGGTCCCTTATGCCTAGATGTTCAATATTTGAAGTAATAACTATAGCAAAAGCAAGAGAAGCCAAAGCATCCATAGTGTTATAGCCATCTAATATTCCTGTAAATAAAGGTCTATCAATATAATTTCCTTGTGGCGGAAAAAGACTAACCTGACCCATTGGGCTAACAAATGTCGCAACTATTAGTATGGCTAAAAGTCCCACAAATGTAGGATTAAGATATTTTCCAATCCAATCTAAAATTCTTCCAGGCCTTAGCGAAAAGTAAAGTGTAAGTGCAAAGAAAATTAATGAAAATATAAGTAGTCCAAATTTTAGATGCTCATCTGCAATGAAAGGATTCAAACCTACTTCAAATGCAACTGTAGCAGTACGAGGAATAGCAAATAAAGGACCGATTGTTAAGTAAAGGGCACATGTAAAAAATACTGAATATAATCTATTAACAGGCTTTGCCATATCAAATAAAGATTCGCTTTTAGAAAGAGCAGATGCAATTACTCCTAAAAGTGGAAATCCAACTCCAGTAATTAAAAAGCCTATTGTTGCTTGCAAGGTATTGCTACCAGCCAGCTGTCCCATTTTAACAGGAAATATCAAATTGCCTGCCCCAAAAAATAATCCAAATAATAAGGATCCTATCAATAAATTCGATTTAAAACCAAGCTTTTCTGTCATAAAAATCTCCTTATG
>CAZTML010000067.1:1442-9470 GCA_964614935.1 uncultured Clostridia bacterium
GTAGCATTATCTATTGTGCTGTCATTTAGTATTTCTACATCACAGTATTTTTTGTAGAGGTGAATTCTTTCACTATATAATTTATAAAGTGCATCTGTACCTTCCTTTAAAAGAGGTCGAGTTTTTACATCTATATCATTGACAATATTTTCAAGAGGTCTGTTAATGAAAATAATAAGAGAGCTTTTTTTTAGGATTTCAATATTTTCTTTTCTTTTTACTAGACCGCCACCTGTTGCAATTATGTGACCCTCTAATTTTCCTAATATTATTGTGTACTTGCTTTCAACATCCCTGAAATATTTCTCACTTATTGCAAACATTTCTTTTATGCTTTTATTCTCATGTAATTCTATGTAGGAATCCATATCAATAAAAGGTCTATGAAGTTTCTCACCTATTCTTTTACCTAGGCTAGTCTTGCCGCAGCCTGGCATACCTATTAGAACTATATTTTTAATCATAGGTCTTCCTTCTTTAAGAAATTTAGAATATTTTTTATTACATTTTCAGTTATTTCTATTCCATTCCAAATTTCCTGTGATTTCACCGCCTGGGCAACCAGCATGTATAGACCATTGACACCTTTTAGACCTTGGTTTTTTGCCTGTCTTATGAATAGGGTCTCTAAGGGATTATATATTAAGTCTACAGCTTGGTAAAATCCCTTAAAGTAACTTTTATCAAGGGGGGTATCGTCTATATTTGGATACATTCCAACAGGTGTTGAGTTAATTATTGTTGAACAGTTTTTTATAGTCTTAAAATTATCGTATGGAAGAACTTGGTCCTCAGGAAACTTTTCTTTTGCAGCGACTGTATCCCTGGTTAAAAATATAAGGCGATTTATACCATTATCTTTAAGATACTGAGCCACCGCCTTTGCTGCACCTCCGGTGCCAAGTATCAAGGCGCTTTCTCCTCTTATATTCATACATGCATCATCAAGCATCATTCCAAATCCATGGTAATCAGTATTGTAGCCTCCTGCCCTTCCATCCTTATCGATGTCAACAACATTGACTGCCCCAATTTTCTCAGCTTCTGGACTCAGGTAATCCAAATACTTAATAATATCTCTTTTATAAGGTATAGTTACATTTATACCCTTATAGCCAAGGGCCTTTAAACCGGGAACAATATCTTTGAGATTTTCCCTTTCAACCTGGAAACTACCATAGTGGCCCTTTATGTTTATTTCTTCCATAATTTTTTTGTGTATAAGGGGAGAATATGTATGACCTAATTTCTCTCCTATTAAACCGAATAATTTTTCCATTTTACCACCTATTTACCACCTATATTTAAACTTTTCCGTCTCTTCCCATTAGCATATCCAATATAACTAAAGCAGATGCCCCTTCTATAACAGGAACAATCCTTGGAACTATACATGGATCGTGACGACCTTTAATCTCTAGAAGACTATTTTCCATTGAAACAATATTTACAGTATCTTGTGGCAAAGATATTGAAGGTGTTGGCTTTATGGCTGTCCTGAACAAAATAGGCATACCATTTGTAATACCTCCTAATATTCCTCCGTTATTGTTGGTCTTTAAAGATACTTGGCCATCTTTAATAAAATATGAATCATTTGCTTTAGAGCCCTTCATTTTTGTAATCTTATGTCCTGCACCAAATTCAATAGCTTTTACAGACGGTATTGAGAAGATCATAGAAGACAACTTAGATTCAACAGAATTAAAAAATGGGTATCCATATCCTGGAGGAACATTAGTTATAAGGGTTTCTACAGAACCTCCTAGAGAATCGCCTTCTTCCTTTGCCTTCAAGATTTCATTCCTCATTAGTTGACCCCTGTCTTCTGACAAGACAGGGAATTTCATGTCTCTTAAATAGGAAAAATGGCCTGGTTTATAATCGATAAGTTCTATGTCCTCATCTTCAATATTGTAGATAGACTTTATGTGACTTGCTATATAGATACCCTTGTGCTTTTCCAAGATATCCATGGCGAGTGCTCCCGCGAATAAAAGGGGGGCTGTAAGTCTTCCGGAGAAGTGTCCTCCTCCACGGTAATCATTAAAACCTTCATATTTAACGAATGCAGGATAATCACTGTGACCAGGACGCATGTTTTCTTTTAACTCACTATAGTCCTTGGTTCTTTGATCTTCGTTATATATAAGACCACAAAGGGGTGCCCCTGTTGTATAGCTGTTAAAAACTCCACTTAATATTTTTACTGAATCGCTTTCTTTTCTGGTTGTAGTAAGTTGGGTCCTGCCTGGAGCACGACGGTCCATTTGTTTTTCAATATAAGCCATATCAATTTTAATTCCAGGTGGAAGATTGTCTATTACTACTCCTATACCTTGGCCATGCGACTCACCAAATATACTTATTTTAAGTTTATCTCCCCAAATAGAGCCCATCAAGAACACCTCCTAAAGATATATAATCATTCCAAAAGTCAGGATATGATTTATTTACTGCTTGATAATCTTCTAAAATTATTTCATCTCTACACCTTGTAGCAGCAATGGCTAAAGACATTGCTATACGATGGTCATTCCAGCTCTTTACTTTTGCATTGCCCCTTAAGCTTTCCTTACCCTTTATAAGAAGGCCATCCTCTAACTCTTCTATTTCTGCACCTATTTTGTTCATTTCTCTAGTAATAGCATTTAGTCTATCGGATTCTTTGATTCTTAAGCGGTGTCCATTAATAATTCGTGTGGTCTTTCCTTTTTGGAGAGAAGCTAGCACCGTTAATATGGGAACCAAGTCAGGTATCTGAGATACATCTATTATAATTTCATCAATAATATCATCCTTATATCTATCTATAATATTAAGAATTTCTTTGTCTCCTTGAAGGGAATTTTCATTTAAGCCTATAGATTCCACATCATTTCCTAATGCTTTTGCCACCAGGAAAAATGCTGCCTGAGAATAGTCACTTTCAACTCTATAGGAAGAGGATTTATATTGATTGGGTTGAACTATGTATTTGCTGTGATTTATATTATCCACATGGACATTAAACTTCTTAAGCATATGCATTGTTAAATCAAGATAGGGAGTAGATTCAGTATCATCTATAATCCTAATTACAGACTCATCATTAAGCAGGGGCAAGGCAAAGAGGAGTCCGGATATAAACTGTGAACTTACTTTCCCTGACAAATTATAATTTCCTGCTTTTAATTGTCCTTTAACCGTAAGAGGTAATTTCCCCCAATCATTTTTATAGCTTATGCCCATCTCATCAAATATTTTATAATATATATCCAAGGGCCTTTCCACTAGTTTTCCTCTTCCTGTAAATGTACACCTGTCTGCAAACATCAATGCAAGGGGAATTAAAAACCTTAGTGTAGACCCTGATTCATTACAGTCAATTTCAGCATAGTCTACATGACCCTTGCTTCCCTTTATATGAAGGCAATATGTTTTGTCCTTACTTTCAATTATTATTTCTGCACCCAAGCTTTTCATTCCTTCTATTGTTGCCGCTATGTCATCCGACAAAATAACATTGTCTATTATGCTTACACCCTTATCTGAACAAAGGGAAGCACATATTATGGCACGATGACTAAGGCTTTTAGAGGGAGGTGGTGTTATTGTACCTTGTAGCTTTGAAGGTTTAATTACAATGCTATCCATCTATATTATCCTTTTCTTTTACTAAACAAACAATAAAATCCTAAAAAAGTTCATCTATATTTTCTATAGAAAGGCTTTTAATAAATCCATGTCCTATGCTTTTTAAAAGTATTAAATTCAAAATTCCTGAAATATTCTTTTTATCTAACAAAATAATATCCTTAATTTTCTTCATATCCAAGCTAGGCATTTTGTATTCAATATTAAACTTATCAAGGACATTCTTAATTTTTTCTGCAGTCCCCGTCTCTGTATAACCAAGTGATTCACTTTTCTCTGTTATGTAGTTCATGCCTATAGCCACTGCTTGGCCGTGGGTATACCCATAATTAAAATATCTTTCTATAGCATGCCCCAAGGTATGACCAAAGTTAAGAAGCATCCTTTCACCCTTATCATATTGATCATTTTCCACTACTTCACCTTTAATGTGGCAGCACCTATAAATTATTTCTTCTATGTGACTAAATAATTGTTCTTTCGCATCAATCGATAAGAGTAACTTAAATAAGCTAGAGTCTTTTATACATGCATATTTAATTACTTCAGCCATCCCGTCCTTAATAAATTTGTCAGGCAATGTAGATAGGAGATCAGGGTCAATTATAACCTTCTTAGGCTGATAAAAAGATCCTATTAGGTTTTTTCCCTGGTCTATATTAAGAGCCACCTTGCCTCCGATACTTGAATCAATCTGGGCGAGTAAGCTTGTTGGAACCTGAACATAATCAATACCTCTTAAATATGTTGATGCAGCAAATCCTGCCAAATCTCCTACCACTCCTCCACCAAGGGCTATCACTAAATCACTTCTTGTAAGATTGAAATCTATGAACTGTTGGTATACACTTTTTAGCACGTCCATAGACTTACTAGCTTCTCCCGGTTCTACCACTACAAATGTAATATCATAATTATATTTTTCTAGGCTTTTTTTTACGCAAGAGCCATATAAACTAAATACATTTTTATCTGTAACCAGGCAAATTTTTTTGTTGCCATATATAGACTTTATTTCATGTCCCAAGTTTTTAATAAGTGATTTTTTAATTATTATACTGTATCCGTTTGAACCCAAATTTACATTTAGTGTCTTCATAAAATCTCTCTTTTCATCATAAACAGAATTTCCATGATCATTATTATCCCTAGAATATCACATATTCTATCTATATCCAACATAAATTGCAATTTCTTATACTTTTTCTAAAGTATATAAGTTAGTAAAAAGTCTCCCATATTTTTTTTACTACGGAGACTCTTCTAAATATAGGCTAACGTCAAAAGACTACGTCTTATTAGAAGTAGTCTTTTATTATACTCTATTATTTTACTTGAATATAGTCAAGCTCATTTACAGTCTTTGCTGCGAGCTAGATTGTCCATTGATTGTGAATTATACCAACTAATAACCAACTACCTTCAAATTCTTCAAATACTAATCTAAGACTCTGCCAATCAAGACCATCAAACTCTGGATTAATCTCAGGGATATAGTATTCAACAACAATTGGGCTCTCATAAACTTCAAATTGATTTTCAATCATATTGCCGAAACTTAATACTTCATTGTATCCAACTTCCGGAGCATTCATGAAGTCTTCCGAGTATATGAAATTTTCATAATATTGGCTTGGTGTTAAGATTATTTCAAATCCACTACCATCATAATAGCCCCATTCATAAGAATTTTCATCTTCAAAGAATTTTACTATGTCTACTTTATTGAATACACGGTCACTTTCTATTGAAACTGTTGTATATGGAGTAAATCTTACTCCTTTAACTGGGTGTACATATTCTGAAATTTTTTCTGCATCCTTATCTTCTATTGCTTTTAATAAGTCTTTTGCTCTTACTTCAATAATTCCCTTTGCAAGCTCAGGACTTATAATACTTTTCTCATTATTTAAAGAGAATTCAATTACTGCTGTAAGTTGCTCTTCAGGAATTTTATCTTCTTCTAATACAGCCAAAACTCTAATTTCAGCCTTGTAACTTCCCATTAACAACTTTTCCCCTTCTTTGTCAGTCATATCCCACTCATCTTGCCATTGTAATGACTCTCCAGGACCAAGGCTTTTATATATAAGGGCCATTGTAAAAAACCTACCATCAGAAAACTTATATACTTCTTGACCATCTTCATTTGTAATAATTAATTCAAACTGTTGGCCTGAACCAAACATAATCTCTGTCGTATCAGTATAATGACTCATTAGTTCAAAATTAAATATTACTTTGCCATCCTTAATTTCATAGTTAGCTCTAGTTTCATACTTTCCTTCTATTATAGGATGAATATTTAATTCTTTTTCAATGGCATTATGTGTATTGTTTAGCAAGGTAGCTAACTCACCATATGTAACATTGGTTTTTGGATCAAATTTTCCATTTCCTCTTCCTTTTGCTATATCATACATGTATGCAATGTAAACGCCATTTACATATTCTGTATCTATTTCACTCGTATCTTGATATATTAACATTTTAATAATGGGTATTCGTTCTAAATCTTTGTCTGTTTTTTCAGCCCAAATTTTAGTAACCTCATATACTATTGCCTCTCTAGTTAAATATTTTGGCTCATTAGCATAATCCTTATCAATTGTTAGTTTAACAGCATCCATAAAGTCTTCAGCCGTAATATGATTATCAAGACCTTTATCCACAAATAATTCTTCTACATCAAAATTTTCTTTTAATTGTTCAACATAAGTTTCTGCCCAATGTTTAAATATATAGCTTATAGGAAGAATGTCAAATTGCTGGGCTATATTTTTTTTATTTTGAGCAAAAGCGGGAACCGCAATCACTGAACATACGACAAGAGTTAAAACTATATTTTTTAATAATTTATTTTTCATATTATCACCTCTTTTGAATTATTTTGTTTTTTATTTAGACGCAATAAGTGCAATTTTGTTCCAAATTCCATATGTTAATATTTTCCTGTAACTTCATAGAAATATAATCAAACTAATAATTCCTTCTCGTGAGAAAATACGCTTGTCTAGCATTAAAAGAATATCTATTTTATATATGCCTTCCTATTGTATACCAACGTAAAGAGAGCTGAATATTGATTATATCTCAAATTCAGCTCTTGCTTATTTATTATTAAGCTTGGTATGATTCATCTAATTCGCTTAACATTTTGTATACTGCTTCATAACTTTCGCATACATCGCCTGGAACAGTGTAATTATCTGTGATTTCACGTAATTTTACAAATTCTTCCCCTAATTCAGGTTTATCGTCCCCTTTTGCTTTCTCATTAATTGTGTTAAACACATCTCTTACTTCATAGAATTCGGGGTGGTGACTTCCATGAACCCTTGCTACAACCGGTACGAACTTTTCCAACGTTGGAACTACATTTTTCTTCGTTTCATTAAATGCTTTAGACATATTTCTCTCCTACTTTCTTTTCACTTTCTTTAATTTTATAACTTATTATAGCAAGTTTATAAGAAGAAATAATTGATTTAAATCAATATTTAAAATTTATTTGTTAGTGATAGCTAATAAATTTCTTATCTCTTCTTCTGTCAAGTTTCTCCACTTTCCTAGGGGTAAATTCTTCAATTCAATATTCATGATGCGTATACGCTTTAGTTTTACTACCTGATAACCAAAATGAGAACACATTCGTCTAATTTGCCGATTAAGACCTTGGGTAAGGGTTATTTTAAATGTCCTGTTGCCCATTTTCTCTATCTTGCTATGATTGGTCACAGTATATTCATTTCTAACAGGATTATAAATTCTTACTCCCTTTGACATACCCTCAATGAATGAAGGAGTAATGTTTTTATTTACTGTTACAATATAATCCTTCTCATTATCATTCTCATTCCTTAGGATCTTATTAACGATATCTCCATCATTAGTGAGAAAAATCAACCCCTCAGAGTCTTTATCTAATCTCCCTATTGGAAAAATACGTTCGGGATGATTTACAAAATCTATAATATTTCCTTTTATATGACGTTCAGTGGTACAAGTAATACCTGGCGGCTTATTTAAGGCAATATATACATATGTTTTTTTTAACTTTACTTCTTTGCCATTTACCTCTACCTTGTCCCCTTTATTTACTGTTTGCCCAATTATAGCTATATTATTATTAACCTTTACTTTTCCATTTTTTATTAATTCATCAGCCTTTCTTCTAGAACAAAGTCCCGTTGACGAAATATAGTTATTTATTCTCATATATCACCTGTAAAAATGTTGTTTTTTATAATTTAATTGTCTTTGTACCTTACTTCACCTATATTGTATCATTATTAAGTTTTACTTTCCACACTGTCATTTTTACACATTAAGCTAGCGGGTTCTAATCACATTTCCATTTGCCATTTTCAACAGAACATAAACCGACTGTTT
>CAZTML010000068.1:0-9385 GCA_964614935.1 uncultured Clostridia bacterium
GCCCTTGTCAGAAAAATGTGTTGTTATTGCTTTAAATAAAAAACACTTGTAATTGTATCAAGAACAGTATATTATTATATTACTATAGGAAAATATGGAGGATTCAATGTTTCAAAGTTATGAAAGCACAAGGAATTCCGACTTGAAGTCAACTGCATCTAAGGCTGTTTTAAAGGGTATTGCCGATGACGGTGGATTGTATGTAATGAGGAATTTAGAAGATAAAAAAGTTGATATAAATTCTTTAGTCGGGAAAAATTATATGGAAATTGCAGAGGCCATTTTAAATGTAATGCTTGATGATTTTCCAGAGGACAAAATAAAAGAATGTATTAAAAACGCCTACACCGATAAATTCAGCAAAAAAGAAATAACACCCCTTGTAAAGGTTGGAGAAAATTATGTGGTAGAGCTCTTTCACGGACCTACATCAGCCTTTAAGGATGTAGCCCTTTCAATATTGCCACATCTTATGACAAGTTCTTACCAAATGAATGACATGAAGGGTGAAGTTATAATTCTTACTGCAACATCAGGAGATACAGGTAAGGCTGCCTTAGAAGGTTTCAAGGATGTTGAAGGAACGAAGATTATTGTCTTCTATCCTGATGGAGGAGTTAGTCAGGTTCAAAAGGCACAAATGGTAACTCAGGAAGGGAAAAATACATTTGTATGTGCTATTGAAGGAAACTTTGATGATGCTCAAACAGGTGTTAAAAATATATTTGCAAATGATAAAATAAATAAGGACTTGGCTGCAAACAACAAGGTTTTATCATCGGCTAATTCCATAAATATAGGACGACTAGTTCCCCAAATAGTTTATTATTTTACTTCTTATATTAAATTAGTAGAAAAGCAAACTATAAAAATAGGGGACAAGGTTAATTTTTCAATTCCTACAGGAAATTTTGGAAATATATTGGCAGGATATTATGCGAAGATTTTAGGTCTTCCTATAAATAAGCTTATCTGTGCTTCTAATGAAAACAATGTGCTTTATGATTTTATAAAAACCGGAACTTATGATAAAAACAGAGAATTCCATAAAACTATTTCGCCATCAATGGATATTTTGGTATCAAGTAATCTTGAAAGACTCTTGTATTACTTAAGTGGTAAAGACAACCAGCTAGTTAAGTCCCTAATGGACCAGTTAAACAAAGAAGGTAAGTATGAAATATCCGACCAAATGGCTGAGAAGTTGGGTCAAGATTTTTACGGAGGATGTGTTTTCAAGGGTCAGGCTCAAGAAACTATAAAAAATACTTTTGAAAGATATGGATATCTCCTTGATACACATACTGCAGTGGCATATAAAGCACTTGAAGACTACAAAATAGAAACACAAGACAATACTGTAAGCTTAGTGCTTTCAACTGCAAGTCCTTATAAATTCACTAAAAGTGTTTATGAGGCACTCTTTGGGATAACAAAAGATGATGAATTTAATTTAATGGAAGAATTATTAGAAAAAACTAATGTATCTATACCTGAGAACTTAAGGAATTTACAAAATAAAGAAATAAGACATCAGGATGTTTGCAGTGTTAATGAAATGAAAAATTACGTCATGCTTAAAAGTCGATAAGATAATCTTATACTTTAAACCCTGAGATCCTTCGCTTACGCTCAGGATGACAGAGTAGGCATAATCGCTTATCGTGATTGAGTATTACGAAATTATTTAAATAATATACTAAAATTATAGAAAATAAAATATAGGGGTGAAGAAATGGTTAGAGTAACTGTTCCGGCATCTACTGCCAATATAGGTCCCGGTTTTGACACCTTGGGACTTGCACTTAACTTGTATAATGAATACACTTTTGAAGATATTGAAGAAGGTTTAGTAATTGAAGGATGCCCGGAAATTTATAATAATAAAGAAAATTTGATTTATACATCTTTTGTTAGGGCTGCTGAGGAGATGGGTAAAAAGATAAATGGATTAAAAATTACTGTGAATTCTCAGATACCCGTTTCAAGGGGATTAGGGTCTAGCTCTGCATGTATAGTGGGCGGTGTATTTGGTGCTAATGCCCTATATCATGGAGGTTTATCCAAGGACGACTTATTTAAAATTGCAGTAATGATTGAGGGCCATCCTGATAATATTGCCCCATGTGTGTATGGTGGTTTAACAGCATCCATTGTAGAAAAAGAACTGCCATATTCGGTACAATACGATATAAGCGAAAAGCTAAAGTTTTGTGCATTGATTCCGAATTTTGAAACTTCAACAAAAGAAGCAAGAAAGATTCTTCCTAAAAAGCTTGCATTTTCTGATGCAGTATACAATATTTCAAGGGTTTCAGTTTTGTTGAAAGCACTTGAAATGGGAAATATGGATTTGATTAATGTCTCCTTAAGGGATAGACTTCATCAAAGTCAAAGGGCTTCCTTAATTTATGAGTATGATGATGTAACAGCAATTTGTATTGCATATGGTTCAAGGGCAATATTTGTAAGTGGTTCAGGGCCAACCTTGATGAATATAACACTTGATGAAGAATTTCCTGAAAAGATTAGGGATAGCATAAGCAAATTAAAGTATAAGTGGGAAATAAAATTGTTAGAAATAGATAAAGACGGCGCAAGAGTAAATTATATTATATGAGGTGAGATATGTTGAAAAAGTATTTGATTGTTAGTAAAAAAATACTGCCGGATGTTTATGAAAAAGTTATAGAAGCAAGAAACTTAATTAATAACGGAAGCGTTAAAGGTATAAGTGAGGCGGTAAAAGTTGTGGGAATAAGCAGATCTACTTATTACAAGTATAAGGATTATGTTTTTTCTCCTGCTGAAAACTCAATTGGTAGAAAGGCCGTAATTTCAATGATGTTAAGACATGAAAAGGGTGTACTTTCAAATGTTTTGAACTATTTATCTCAGGAACATGCAAATGTTCTTACTATTAATCAAAGTATTCCCATTAATGGCAAAGCATCCGTCAATGTATCCTTGGATATTTCTGATTTAAGCAAATCTGTTGATGATATAATATTAGATTTGAGAAAAATTAAAGGTGCAAGTTCAGTGAAATTATTATCTGTTGAGTAGGTGTGATATGTACGGGTTGGTTTTAGAAGGTGGGGGTGCTAAGGGTGCCTACCACGTTGGTGCCTATAAGGCAATAAAGGAATTAAAGATAGAAATCGGTGGAATTGCTGGAACATCCATAGGAGCTATTAACGGAGCACTGATGGTTCAAGGAGACTATGAACTCTTGGAGAAGTTGTGGTACAGCGTTAATTCCTACGAATTGTTTGATATTGATGAGAAAGAAATAGATAATTTGAAACATTTCAATCTTCAAGATGTTAATTTTTCTTACCTTTTGCATCAATCTAAGGAGATTTTAGACAATCGAGGATTGGATACATCAAAAATAAGAGAATTGTTTGATACTTATATTGATGAAGATAAAATTCAAAATTCAGATATTGATTTTGGAATAGTTACAGTTAATTTAACTGATAGGAAGCCTATGGAGCTTATGAAGGAAGATATACCTAAAGATCAATTAGTTGATTTTTTAATTGCAAGTGCAAATCTTCCTGCCTTTAAAATAGAAGAAATGGGTGGAAAGAAGTACTTGGATGGAGGATTTTATAACAATCTCCCCATAGATATTCTGGCAAACAAGGGCTACAAGAATATTATAGCAGTGAGAACAATGGCATTAGGTATAATTAGAAAGTCAAAAGTAAAAGATGTAAATATTACTTATATCCAACCAATTGAAAGTCTTGGCACTATGCTTGGGGCACTGGATTTTAACAGGGAAAGGGCTGAGGAGTATATTAATTTAGGCTATTATGATGCCATGAAAGTATTCAAGAAGCTTAGAGGTTATAAGTATTACATAGTACCTTTCCAAGGTAATTTTATAAATATTTTGGTTGATTTTTATAAGGAATATGGGAAAAACTTAATCCAAATTGGGCAGTACTTAGGTTATGATGATATATGTCAAGACAGGATGTTTTTTGAAAATATTCTCCCACGATTAGAAACAATATTGGATATGAAGGGTAATAATGATTATCAAGATATTTGCATAAGATTTTTTGAAAGAATTGCTGAGAAATATGGGCTTGAACGGTTTAAAATATATAAAGCAGAGGATTTTTTTAAGTTGACCATTGAAGGATTCAGGGCGAATCCTACAGCTTTCATAAAAAATGTTCCAAATTTCGTGAAACACAATAGAATATTGTCAATGGCTGTTAAGGATGATTTGATTATAGAGATCTTCGCTGAGTTGTTTTTGTAATATGACGATGGGACGGGGTTCTTGTTATATGTCATCTCGAGGGCTTAGCCCTCGTCATTGCTATGAATAAGCTGCGAAGCAGCGTGTCATTCTAAACCGTAGTGAAGAATCTCATTATTTAGGTGAACAAAAAATGAGCACGATGTGCTCATTTTAGTTTTTTATTAATCTCATTGCCTTCATCTAAAGTAATCAATTATTCCGTCTGCGATTTTTTGTGTCATTGTATTTTGGAAACTTATGTTGTGAATATTCATTTCTTCATTTGGGTTTGACATAAAGCCTATTTCAATAAGGGCAGCGGGTGTATTTGTTTCTCTTAGGACTTCGAAGTTTCTATCTAGGATTCCGTCTCTGTAAACTCCATTAATTGTAATTGCATTTAAATAAATTGCTTCTGCTAAATCATAGCCCATAGATGGTGACTTGTAGTTTATGGTGTTGTAATAAGTTGATAAACCGAAATAGTCACTGTTATTTAAGGAGTTGTGATGGATTGAAAGCAAGATGTCAGCTCCTAGTGTATCGGCTAATTTGCCCCTTTGCTTGTTGGTAATATATGTGTCATCTATCCTTGTCATATATACGGAAGCACCTGCATTATTTAGGATTCCCTTTAAATTGTAGGCAACTTCTAAGTTAATATGCTTTTCAAATCTTCCGGAGTAACTTATTGCTCCCGGGTCATGTCCGCCGTGACCAGGGTCAAGGAGAATTACCTTTCCTGATAAAGGATAAGTTTCGTTCAGATAATAATTGTTGCACCATCCTACATAACCATTAGTAGTTACAACTTTATCCCAGCCATTTTCATTAGCAATAGTTCTTACTGTTTCGCCCTTTTTTAATGTATAGACTTTGCCATATTCAACTGAAGGACCTGTCCTAATGTTTAAGCTTTCTGTAGTTTTCTTATAAATAGTAAGTTCTGGCTTATAGGTGTCTATATCATGAGTAATAAGCCAGCCTGCAACATACCCCTTACTTCCGTCTTTTAGTTTTATTTGATACCATCCGTTTTTTTCTCCGACAACTTCGAAGGAATCTCCCTTGTTGCCTTGGTCAAGAACTTCAGAGCCTAAGGAAGCAGAACTTCTTATATTAATAGAATCGTAGAGAAAATAAATTTTTTCAGCTTTTTCATACTCAATATCTGTTAACCAGCTTGCTATGTATTGTTCCTGGCCCTTGTATTCAATTATGTGCCAAGAATGATAAGTATCTATGTATTTTGCTCTTGCTCCTGCTGGAAGTTGTCCCACTTGTTTAGAGCCGGTCGTAGGGGAAGTTCTAATATTAACGTTGTAGATAGTATTGTTTACTACATACTTTTCTGAAGGAAGAGTAATGAAGTATTTTTCTATCCATCCTATTTTCCCATCTTGAGTTTTTACCTTACACCATTGGTCACTTTGTTCAAGTATTTCAACCTTTGAGCTTATTTTTAAGCTGTCTATTATTTCTGAAGCAAGGCTAGAGGTTTTATAAAGGGGAATATTTGATATATTTGTGTAGCCTGTTGTTCCATAGGCATATACATTTACTAAAAGCAATAAAATTAGTATTAATAATATAGTTTTCTTCATTTTATCTCCTTTCTTGTTGAATTTGAACGTTTTTGTTATATTGATGAGAATCTTCAATGTCAATTAATGATTAAATATACTATACCATTTTTCGACAAAATTTCCATTACAGTTACATTACATAGATAAAATAACTAGAAGCAATAACTAGAATTATAAAAATTATGCTTAATGCTAAAAGCACAGCTAATATATTAAAAAAATTAAGCTTGATAGTAAAAGACAGGTAATATATAATTATGATAATTGAGAGGAGCGATTGTATGAAAATTTATAACACAATGTCAAGAACAATTGAAAAATTTAAACCAATAGATGAAAATTTAGTTAAGATATACACCTGCGGCCCTACTGTTTACAACTATGCTCACTTAGGAAATTTAAGAATGTATATACACGAGGATATCTTGGAAAAAACTCTTAGATATGTTGGATATAATGTTAAAAGGGTAATGAACATTACAGATGTAGGCCACTTAGAATCAGATGCCGACGATGGTGAAGACAAAATGCTTAAAGGGGCAATAAGAGAAAATAAGACTGTCTGGGAAATCGCACAGTATTATACAGATGCTTTTTTTGAAGATATAGAAAAACTTAATATAAAAACACCTGATGTAGTGGCAAAAGCAACTGATTACATAGATGATTATATTGAATTTATCCAGGGATTGGAGAAAAAGGGGTACACATATTTTTCTAATGGCAACGTGTATTTTGATATTACAAAGGTAGAGGACTACACAAGACTTACTGGCCTTGATTTAGACTCTTTGAAAGTTGGGTCAAGAGAAGATGTAGAAGTAGATCTTAACAAGAAAAATCCTCAGGACTTTGTTTTATGGTTTACTAAATCTAAATTTGAAAACCAAGCTATGAAATGGGATTCTCCCTGGGGCGTTGGTTATCCAGGCTGGCATATTGAGTGTTCAGTAATAAGTTTAAAGAATTTAGGAGACCAAATGGACATTCACTGCGGTGGGGTTGATCATATTCCCGTCCACCACACAAATGAAATTGCCCAAACAGAGAGTTTTACAGGAAAGCCTTGGGTTAAATACTGGTGGCACGGTGAATTTCTCATTGACAATGAGGGAAAGATGAGTAAATCAAGCGGAGAATTTTTGACACTTTCTCTTTTGATAAATAAAGGTTTCAATCCCTTGACTTATAGATACTTTGTTTTAAATTCCCACTACAGAAAACAGTTAGCTTTTTCATTTGATTCGCTTGCTTCTGCTGAAAATGCATATAATAAACTAAAAGGAAGAATTAAATCTATTAAAGAGAGTGCCAATGGAAGTATAGGAGAAAATACTGAAGCTTTCAATAAATTTAAGAATGACTTTGAGATTTGTTTAAAAGACGATTTAAATACTGCAAATGCAATTACCGTATTGTATGAAGTTCTTAAATCTGAAGACTTAAACAACAATGAAAAGCTGAATCTTATTGAGGAATTTGATAAAGTCTTGTCCTTAGACTTATTAAAGGATGAAGAAATAGAAGAAGTTCATGATGACCTAGCATCATATATTGATGAAATGATTGAAAAAAGACAGGAAGCTAAGAAAAATAAGGATTATCAGCTTGCTGACCAAATAAGAGCAGACCTTTTAGAAAAGGGTATTATGCTGGAAGATACGAGACAGGGTGTAAATTGGAAGAAAATAAATTAAGTAAAGAATTCATTAATGAAATAAGTAATAAAATAGAAAATACACACATGTATTCACCTGCACAATTGGCATATGCAGGTGATGCTGTTTATGAATTGTTGGTAAGAACTTATATTTTGAATAACCATGATATAAGCGTCAATAAAATGCACAGACTTACGGTTAAATTTGTTAAGGCTAAGGCACAGGCTTACATTATAAGCAAAATATTTGATAAGCTTTCAGAGGAAGAACAAAAGATAGTTAAGAGGGGAAGAAATGCTAAAGTTACTTCTTCCCCCAAAAATGTTGATTTCATGGATTACAGATATGCAACGGGCTTTGAAGCTCTCTTTGGATACTTGTTTTTAAACAATGAAATAGAAAGATTAATGTTTATTTTTGATAAAATAATTGAGATAATATTAGAAAAGGATGATGAAAATTGCGAATAATCGAAGGACGAAATCCAGTAATTGAAGCACTCAGAAGTGAGGCTCAAATTGACACCATATTAATAAATAAGGATGCAGCACAAGGGTCTCTTAATAAAATTTTTGAGCTGGCAAAAGAAAAGAATATATTAATTAAAAATGTTGATAAGGCACTTTTAGACAGAATAAGTGAAAGCAAAAATCACCAGGGAGTCATAGCGGAAGCTATGGAGTATGAATACAAGGACCTTGATGATATTTTTTCTCATGCAAAGGAAAAAGGGGAAAAGCCCTTTATTGTAATACTTGATGAAGTAACGGATGTTCATAATTTAGGTTCTATTATTCGTTCTGCCGAATGCTTGGGTGCCCATGGTGTTATAATTCCCAAAAGAAGGTCTGCTCAAGTAAATGGTGTTGTGGCTAAGTCTTCGGCAGGTGCAATTGAATATCTTCCAATTTGTAGGGTTACAAATATTGTAGATACAGTGGAAACATTAAAAGAAAGAGGACTTTGGATTTACGGGGCTGATATGAGCGGTGACAAATATGTTTATGAAGAAAAGTTTGATAGTCCTGTTGGCTTGGTTATAGGTAGCGAAGGTAAGGGCATAGGGAGGTTAATTAAAGAAAAATGTGATGTATTGGTTAAAATTCCAATGAAGGGTCATATAAATTCTTTAAATGCTTCTAATGCTGCCGCTATTATGATTTATGAAATAATGAAGCAAAGGTCATAGAAATGGCCAGGACCAAGAAAGAATATCTTTTTATAGATGGCTACAATATTATAAATCAGTGGCATTATTATAGGGATGTTGGTGGAAATATAGAAAACAGCCGAAATAAACTTATCGAGTTATTGGTTGAGTATCAAGCATACAGGGGAATAAAAGTAGTCCTTGTATTTGATGCTCACTTAGTTAAAGGAAGCCAGGAAAAAAGGGAAGCAGTAGCTGGTCTTGAAGTTGTTTATACTAAAGAACACGAAACTGCAGACTCCTATATAGAAAAACAGCTTGATAAGATAGGTAGGCATGAAAAGGTACAGGTTGCTACTTCTGATGGAGCAATCCAGCAAATTGTTTTGGCAAGAGGTGGTACTAGGATTTCTGCTAATGAATTGATTTTAGAATTGGAAAACACTAAAAAGGATATAAGAGTAAAAACCGAAAAAACCCAGCAAAAAGGTAGCAACATAGATCAAATGTTGGACCTTGAAACCTTAAATAAGCTTGAAAAAATGCGAAGAAATAAGAATATATAATTTTTTCAGTTGCTGTTCGCTCATTAAATAAAAAGGGCATCAAGCCGTTGTCATTTCTATGAATAAGCTGCGAAGCAGCGTGTCATTCTGAGCCGCAGGTGAAGAATCTCAGAATTTAAAGATATGAGATCCTTCGCTTTGCTCAGGATGACAGACCC
>CAZTML010000069.1:0-4843 GCA_964614935.1 uncultured Clostridia bacterium
TATCATCAGGCAACTTTATATCATTAAGGGGGCTGAATTCAATTAATTCCGCTCCAAGCTCTCTCAATAAATTCAGACTGTCTTCGTAGTAAAAGCAAAAAGCTTCGTCTCGTGCAATTGCAATTTTAATATCTTTTCTTTTTGCTACTTTTATTTCATCGTATTCCACGAAATCACAATTTTGCGAAAGCTCATAAAGCCCTCTCATATCAATTGTTTCTTGAGCGGTGATTCCTAATTTTTCAGTAATTTTCTCTAAATCAGCAGTTTCTTGCGGAGTAATAAGCCCAAGATGCCTACTTTTCAGGTTACATTCTTTTATATAGGGCATGTAGCCATAGACTTTTACATCTGTGTTAGATTCTATTATTTTTTTATAGTATTCATACATTTGTTTTGTAACATTATTTAAAATTACACCTTTTATATTGCTGTTAATTCTAAAATTCCTAAAACCTTCAATTATTGCACAAATTGACAAGGACATACCCTTGCAGTTAATAACCATTATTACCGGACAGTTTAGAAGTTTTGCAAGCTCATAAGTGCTAGCCAGTGTTTTTATTCCGATACCGTCATAATAACCCATAACTCCTTCCAAAATAGAAATATCCACCTGTTGGCTATTTTTGCACAAAAGATATTTGCAGGTATTATCTCCCAACATAAATTGATCTAAGTTTCGGGAAGGAATTTTAATTACCTCCTTGTGAAACATGGGGTCAATATAATCGGGTCCAGTTTTATATGCAGTTACTTTTTTTCCGGCATTTAAAAATGCTTTTAATAAAGCAACGGTTACCGTAGTTTTTCCGCCGTTGCTGGATGGTGCCGTTATCATAATTCTTGGTATTTTAGCCTTCAATAAATCACGTCCTTTGTTTTATCATCTGTTTAATATACCATGGTTATTGGAGTAAATAATAAGTTTTATTTTAATTTTATTGTCCAATCTTTTATTTATATAATATTCAGCTTTTTCACTGACCTTTTTGATTACTTTATAATGAATATTTTCTCTTTCAAGTATATTTAAAGCTTGCTCCGTTGTAACGCAGGACAAAATTTCATCAATGGTATCAGAATTTGCTCCATACAAAGCAGCGTAACAGCTTAGCATTTCCATTCTAAAATCACCATTATGTGAATGTGTGTTCATCATTCCTCCCGCAACCTTCACCATTTTGCCAATATGACCAACAATCAGTATTTCTCTAAACTTTAGGTCTGTGGCAAAATCTAAAACATCACCAAGATAGTTGCTGTATTTCAGTCTGTTATCGCCCCTTATCCCTAACTTCTCTCCAAGAAATTTTTCCGCATAATTGCCTGGATATGCAATGAGCTTGTCATATCCCTTTTCTTTTATAACATTCATTTCAACCTTAAGGCTGTCAATCAACGCTTTTTCGCTCATAGGTTCAACTATCCCCGTTGTTCCAATAATTGAAATTCCTCCGATAATTCCTAAATGGGGATTAAATGTTTTCTTCGCTACTGTTTCCCCTTCCGGAACAGAAATAACTACCGTAATTCCTCCGTAGTATTTGTACTGCTGACAGATTCTTTCAAGATTTTCGGTTATCATCTTTCTTGGAACTGAATTGATTGCTGCTTCTCCAACCGGCTGTTCCAAACCTTTCTGAGTTACTCTTCCTACCCCTTTTCCCCCTTCTATGTTAATTTTGCCTGTATCATCAAGCCTTACATCTGCACACACTAAAATACCGTCTGTAATATCCGGATCATCACCGCTGTCTTTTCTTACATAGCATTTTGTGCCTTGCACACTAAAGGATGGATTTTCTATATCGATAAATAATATTTCGCCGTTAGGAAGAGTTACCGCAACATTTCCAACTGTATTTCCAGTAAATATCATCATAGCTGCAGCAGCCGCTGCTGCCGTGGCACAGGTTCCCGTTGTGAAGCCGCATCTTAATTTTTTCCCGTTTTTAATCACAAATTCTTTCATTGCTATCCCCGATTTCAATATTTTATGCCGATGTTTTTCTTGGTATAAAGTAAGGACAATCATTTATTTTATCTTTATAAATATCGGCATCAATTTTAAAAATATCCTTTAACAGAGCCTTATTTACTATATGGCATGGTTCTCCATATTCCCATAGCTCTCCGGAGTTTATGACAAGAATCTTATCGGAATATCTGGCTGCCTGATTTATATCATGCAAAACCATGACAACCGTTATACCAAGTGTTTTATTAAGTTCTTTTACCAGCTCCAAGGTCTCCATTTGATAACAAATATCAAGAAATGTTGTTGGCTCATCTAACAGCAAAATTTTTGGTTTTTGTGCCAAGGTCATTGCGATCCAAGCCCTTTGGCGTTCGCCTCCTGAAAGGGTGGCTACATATCTGTCCTTCATTTGTACTAATCCTGTTTTCTCCAACGCCCATTCAATTATGTCTTTGTCTTCTTTTTTCAGCCTTTTCCCAAATTTAAGGTGCGGAAAGCGTCCATAGGATACTAACTCTTCAATTGAAACATCTGATGACACACCTTTTACCTGAGGTAGCACGGCAAGACTTTTAGCTATTTCCTTTGTGTTTATACAATTTATATTAATCTTATTAAGATAAATGCTTCCACTCTTTGGCTTTAAGTACCGGCTAATTGATTTTATGAGTGTGGATTTCCCTGAACCATTAGGGCCAATTATCGTTACTACTTCTCCTGATTTAATATTAAAGTTGATATTTTTCAGTATCTTTTTTTCATCATAGCCTACATTTAAATCTTCAACTTTTAAGTCCATTTAATATTCCTTCTTTCTTCTTTGCAAATATAGAAAAAATGGTGCTCCTAAAGCCGACATTATAATTCCTACGGGTATTTCAAGAGGAGCAAACATGACTCTTGCCAAGGTATCACAGAGAACTACAACCGCTGAACCGGTAAAAATGGTTGCTGGAAGCAGGTACCTATAATCTGAACCTATAAAGAGTCTTGTTATGTGAGGAACTATAAGACCCACAAATCCTAATAATCCCACCACGCTGACTGCTGCTCCTGCTAACAGAGATGAAACTATTATAAAGAAAAACCTTGTTCCCTCCACATTTAACCCAAGTCCCGTTGCTACCTCATCTCCAAGCATAAGTATATTCAATTTATTTGATATAAGCAAAAGGATTATCGTTCCTACAATTGCATAGGGAAATATCATGTCCACATGGTTCCAGTTAGTTGATGACAGACCTCCTACCATAAATCCTAAAACTCCTGAAACCTTGTCCGGATAAAAAGTCATTATTGCATTATTGCCTGCTCCCAACAAAGATGAAACGGCTACTCCTGCCAAAATGAGCCTTGTTGTTGCTGCTCCTTCTTTCCAAGCTAAAAAATATATAAAAAGCGTGGCAAAAAGAGCCCCTATAAAAGCTCCCATGGGAGCTAAATAATAGTAATCAGGAAAAATTATAAGAACTATCAAAGTCATAAGACCTGCACCTGAGGAAACCCCGATTATATTAGGGCTTGCCAAGGGATTTCGCATTACACCCTGAAGTATGCAGCCTGATAATGCAAGACACGTGCCCACCAATGAAGCCGTTATTGTCCGAGGTAACCTCACATTCCATATTATTTGATAGTTAACTGTTCCTTCATCAAACAATATTGTGTTTATGATTTCACTTGGAGATATTTTCACTGCTCCATTGCCTATGCTTATAAAAAAGCCTGCCACTGATAGGCATATACAAGCAATTAAAATTGCACTTTTCTTCAATTTGCACCTTTTTTTGTTGCCCTCTGTCATACTTTATTTAACCAGCCTTTACTAAACATTTGGAGATTCTTCATTTTAAATAAAGAATCTCTCTTCTAAACTTATTAATGTCCCCCAAATATTTCCGGATAAATCATTTTTGCTAAGCCTTCATATGCCTCAGGATATCTGTCATTAGGTTTGTACAAATATAAATCCTTTGGAAGTACTATATATCTGTCTTCCTTTACTGCTGTTAGAGATGCCCAAGCGGGATTGTCGAAAGCATCTGCCTTTAATCTTTCGGTGATTTTTTCCAGGTCGCTTCCCATTGTTTGTACAAATATGAAGTCCGGATCTTCCTGTAATATTTTTTCTAAGCTGAATGTTCTTGTATCTACTCCAACCTCAACGGAATCGGAAATATTTTCTACATTTAAATCCTTTAGCATTTCTCCTACCATAGAACTCGAATCTCTAACAGTAGTATTTTTAGCTGTAGCAAATATTATAACTGCTTTATAATCCTTGTCTGTGGGTGCTTTAGCAATTATTTCATCAACTTTCTTTTGTATATCATTTACATGGTGTTCATACAAATCTTCTCTTTCAGTAATGGCTGTAAACAACCTTACTGTTTTATAATAGTCCTCAATAAGTTCATTAACTAAACTAATTACTTGTATATTATTTTGAGTAAGTAAAGGTAGCATTTCTCTTTGAGCAGTATAGCTACCGGAAATAATAACCAAATCTGGTTCTAATGACAATACTTTTTCGAGACTTGGAGAGCCCATTGAACCGACAACTTCTGCCGACATTGCATTTTCAACTATTTTATCTTCGGATTCTTCAACTCTTCCTACCACTTTTCCACCTGCCTGATCCCAGATTTCCAAGAGAGAATTCTGCAAAACAATTACTCTTTCAGGCTTCTTTGTTATTGTTACTTCCTCGCCTGATGCATCTGTAAACACAACATCTTCTTTATTAATTATTATTCCATATTCCGATGATTTCTCCTGCTTATTTTCATCTATTGCACCTTCTTCCAAAGATGGATTTTCTTCAGCAGGGGGCTGACTATTGTTGTCTTTCTTGCTGCACCC
>CAZTML010000069.1:4943-9256 GCA_964614935.1 uncultured Clostridia bacterium
AACTATCGTTGCTTTATTCTTCAAAGCTTCTTTAGCCCTTTTTACAGCATTTCGTGAAAAACACATGTTTTTTAAATAATCAAAATCTGCTGATGTATGTATAACCCTTTTAACTATTGGCTCTATTTCCTTATCAAGGTAAATATCTCCCATCTCTTCCTGTATTATTTCAAAGCTTCGCTTCTCAATATTATGAGGCTCTATAAATTTTATTCTTTCCATCATTTCTCCTTCTAAATTACCCAACGGGGATGTCCATTAGGGGCGCCCTTTCTGTTAAAATACCACTTCATAGCCATCTATGGCTACTGCCACCGTAACGGAATTAATAACAGTTTTATTTATAATTAATCTTTTTGATTGACTGCCTGCAATTGCAGCCCTCTCACATACAGTATCAACCCCTGCAATTTTCTTTACAAAATCCGAGTTTGAAAACTGTCCCTGTATTTCACTTAGTTCCTCCTTTGAATATGTGTAAAAAGGAACTTTGAAAATCTCGGCCGTCCTTTTTATTCCTTGCTCTTCTTTTTTAAAATCTATTGAATTTATACATTTAAGGGCAAAGTGAGAAATATTGTACCGGCATAAAACTTCCTTTATGGCATTATAAACAACATAAAAGTCTGCTCCTTTTTTGCAGCCTACCCCTACAGATACGATTTTGGGAATTAAATTCAATGTGTTTTTAAAAGGGGATTTATTGGAATCAAGGCTAATGCATATTCCTATTTCTCTTTCAGATAAATCTATTTCTAGGGGCAAATTTCCCCTCACCTTGTAATCAGATTTAAAACCTATCTTTTTATTATCCAATATATCTGCAGCAATATCCCTAGCTCTTTTCAAGCTCACTATGTGAAGATTACTGCTATGTGCCCATTCATCCACCGCAAACTTCCCGTTTATGTCTGTTGCCGTAGTAATAATAGGATTACCTCCAACAATCTCTGCAATTAATAATGTAAGTTTATTAGCTCCTCCAATGTGTCCGCTTAAAAGAGATATAACATTATGTCCCTTTTCATCCATACATATAACAGCAGGATCGTTTTTTTTGCTTCTTACAAAGGGGGCTATGGCTCTTACCGCTATGCCTGCTGAACCGACGAATATTATGCTGTCCGCATCTTTAAATGATTTTTCTGTAGACTTGTACAAGTTTTCTTCACGGAATTTAACAAGCCTCCCAGAGCTAACATACCTTTTGGGAACATAGGCGCTTACTTGGTGGTTATTTAAGTTTTCGATTAATTTATCGCATAGTCTTGCACCATTGCCGGTAAATGCATATATGTGGATTTTCATAGCCGCAACTCCTTACATAGCTTCCCCTTATTGATACTGACTGTCGAAATCATGATTATGTGTGCTTTTGAATTCATAGTAGACCGCTTCCTTTTCCGCTGATTATATAAATAGGGTTTTGTCCCATCATGAGGTCATATTTCCCTGTTTTTTTTGATTTAGCTACTGATACATTAATAATTTCCACATGCTCAAACTTATACTTTTCCATACAGTTTATAGCTTCGTTTAAGCTTTGAAGTGTAATAGTGTTAATAACAACATTTACATAGGGATTCTTTTTTAAAACAGCATTTATAATGTCATCCATGTTTCCGCTACTTCCTCCAATAAAGCATGCATCGGGATTTGGTAGTTCTTTTATCGTTTCAGGGGCTATACCTTTAATAACCTCTACATTGAATGTTTTAAACTTCTCTATATTTTTTTCTATTAAAACCGCTGCATCTTCATCTTTTTCAACTGCATACACTCTTCCTCTGTCTAGCTTTAAAGCTACTTCAATTGATACAGATCCTGTTCCCGCACCTATATCGTATACTGTATAGTTACTTTTTAAATCAAGCTTTGCTATACTTACAGTCCTAACTTCACTCTTAGTCATGGGAGCTTTCCCTGTTACAAACTCCTCATCTTTTATTGAGCGGTACCCTTGGTCTAAGGATATAGAATCATCATTATGTACAATCATAACTGCGAGGCTTTGAAATTTCATTTCAGCTATTGCTGCCGCTTCATCCTCAACTATCCTTTCATTGCTGTAGGATAAATTTTCACCAACGCTGACTTTTAAGTATCCCAATCCTTTATTTGTGAGAACCTCACATATATTGTTGGGAGCAAAATCATTAGAAGTAAGAATGAATGTTTTTTCATTGAAAACAACATTGGATATTATATTAATATTTCTCCCGTGTGCACTGACATATTTTATATTGTCCCAAGGTAGATTCAATTTTGACGCAAAATATTGGAGAGAACTTACTGCAGGAATATTTTCAACCAGTATTTTGTTTTGATTAATTAACATCCCTGTTATACTTTTAGATATACTGTAGAAACCGGAATCCCCTGAAACTAAAACTCCGTATGTTTTATACTCTCCCTGATTTATATATTTGCAAATTTCCATAGGATTTGTGTTTTCGTAAGTTTGCTTATTTAAATTCAGAAAGTCTTTAAGCATTCTTTTGGCACCGATTAAACAGTCACAGGATTCTATTGTCTTTAATGCTTTGTTATGCATATATTCTAAGCTTCCGATACCCAATCCGATAATAAAAACTTTCTTCATACATTTCCTCTTATTATTTGTTTGAAATTTTCCAGTGTTATTCCTTCTTCTTCAGGCTTTTTCAATACAAGGCATTTTGCACTTGTTTTAATACAGGCGTTAATCTTCTCATTAAAGCCTCCTGTGGCTGCACTTTCCTTTGTTACAAGAAATTTAGCGCCAATGGAATTTATCATTGCAGTATTAAGCTCTTCACTGAAGGGGCCTTGCATACAGATAATATTTTTGTTGGAATATCCAAGCTCTAAGGCTTTTTTTAATGAGCTTTCCATAGGAAGAACCCTTACGAAAATTCTTTCTGCATAATTATTAACATCTGTAAACTTTTCTAAATCCTTGCTTCCTGTAGTAAGCAATATATTGCCAGAGAAGGAGTTCAAATAGGCTACAATATCTTCAACACTGTCAAAGTATTTACAGTCATGATTTTTATTTGTTTCTCTTACAATTCTGTAATACGGAATGTTACAATAATTTGCTGCCTCCTTGGCATTCTGCGAAACTATTTTTGCAAAAGGATGTGTTGCATCAACTACACAGTCAAATTTATTCAAACTGAACAATTCAATCATCTCTTCCTTGTTCAACCTTTTTTGATGTATGTTAACATTGCTTAGCTCCTTAACAAACTGTTCACCATAATCTGTGGCTATATATAAATCTACCTCTACCTGATAGTCACTTATGAATTTTGCTAACAAACGTCCTTCAGTGGTCCCTCCGAATATACAAACATTCATTATTGACTTCCCTTTCTGAATTCATGTGTAAAATTAGGGTTGTACAATTCACTTCTTCCATAATCATTACCTAAAAAATTACCCACCAATATTAACGCTGTCTTATTTATCTTGTTGTCCTTCATAGTTTGGGGTAGACTTTCAATAGTGCATCTGAATATTTTTTCATCAGGCCATGTTGCTTTATAAACCACTGCAACAGGCGTATCCTTTTCATAGCCTCCTGCAATCAGCTCTTTTGACAATTCTTCTGTTAAGCCGGAGCTTAAAAACAAAACCATAGTTGACTTGTGTGCAGCAAATGAGCGTATGCTCTCTCTTTCAGGAACGGGAGTCCTGCCTTCCATTCGAGTTATAATTACGGATTGACTCACATTTGGCAATGTATATTCCGCATTTAATGATGCAGCAGCTCCACAAAACGAACTGACACCGGGAACTACATCATAATGGATATCTAATGATTTCAAAACATCAATTTGTTCTCTGATTGCACCGTATATGCTTGGATCCCCAGTATGTAGCCTTACTGTGTTTTTATTTTCTTTTTCGGCCTTTTTTATCACCTTGATTACTTCCTCCAAGGTCATATGAGCACTGTTATGAATTTCTGCCCTTGCTTTTGCATAAGTAAGCAGCTCTTTATTTACCAATGAACCAGCATAAATTATAACATCAGCTTCCGACAAATACTTATATCCTCTCAAGGTTATTAAATCTGTTGCTCCCGGTCCTGCTCCTACAAAATGTACCATTTTACTCTCCTTTTAATCTTTTATAGATACTTTTAAAAACACGTGATTAAGTTATAAAAAAAAACTTCCGCATTAACGGAAGTTTAAAATACTTATTTACAACATAATTAACAATTTTAGATAATCCTCCCGAAAATCTGCAAACACATATCTTGGCAGGTCTCCTGACTTTCGGTTCATCTAATGCTCACCTTCCCATGCATAGCACAGTGGCAT
>CAZTML010000070.1:0-8838 GCA_964614935.1 uncultured Clostridia bacterium
ATGTCCATGTTAATCCAACCCGATAAAAGTCTTTTATCTGTTTTAACATCTCACCTTCAAATGGTCTTAATTCATTAATAGTATTTTGATATAATTCTAATTTTTCAAGGTGTTCCATAGGTTAACTCCTTATATAAATATTTCATATGCTAACATTTAGTGTTATGGTTCTTTCGTTATACCCATTGTATCATATGGACTTTATCAAATAAACTTATATTTTCTTAATTTTACATATCCCCAAATACAACCCACCTTTCCCCATCATAATCCTCATATTTTTCTGTTGTTACATTCTGCTCATAATAAACCCCAAGAAGTTTTTTAATATCTGCATTATCTGCCCTTCGTGTTGCAAATCCTTGATCCTTTAAACTTTTCTCTATCCTTGAAAGATAAGGAAATACATTTGATTCTTTTTCATCTTTAAGCCTTATTATAATTAAAAATTCACGGGCCGTTGCCATCTGCACCTGCATCCTATCAAGATTAGTACTATCCTGTTGTAACAGTTTTCTTATAACAGGATTTTGCTCCATTTCCATTCTTCTTTTTAAATACTGCTTATTATCATCAAAGTTCTCCTTTGAATTAAGGCATAACATTTCAATTTCAGCGATTCCTTTTAGTACTGTCATAAGTGCATAAATCCTTGCACCTATATTTTCATCAGATAATACGGATATATTAGTTGGATGAATAATAAAATATACCAGTTCCCCATATGGTGTCTTAATACTATGATCAGTGATTCCATCAATGGCAATGAGTTCTCTGGTCGATTGCTTTTGCTTCTCTTTTTGTTTCTGTTTTCTACCCAATCTTATAACCTCCATTCAAAAATCTGTTGCTTAAAAAGGAAAAAAGCACAGGCATATTGAATAAAATTCAGTATACTGGTGCCTTCAAATTGTATGGTTAAAAAAGTATAAACAGCTGTTATCACAATTGGTGGCATAAATCTTAACTGCACCAAAGCAAATACAGAAATGAGGCATCCCACCCCAATGATTCCAACATCCTTTAACTCCCATAACCACAGTGTTGCTTTAGCCTTTAGATTATCAGGATACATATACACTATTTATTCATCTCCTTCATCTTTAATTTTTCTTAAAAAAAGAGCAATCCTCTGCATAATAAAATCTACACAAGGGATTGCCACACTGTTACCAAGTGCTTTATATCTTCCACTGTCCGATGATTTTTCGATATTGGTCCATCCATCTGGAAAACCTTGAAGTCTTTCACATTCTAAAGGTGTAAGCCTACGAACAAGCTTTCTCGACATTCCAAGATTTGCACAGCCTTCTTTATCCTTGGCAAGTTCTGAGTTCCCAACCATTATCTTTTCACAATCTACGATACACTTATCCTGACTCACATACTGATTACCAATTCCCTTTTCATCCCCTACACATAATGCTCCCACTGTATCTTGGTATGTTTTATATGGAAAGCAAACAGCATGAATATCATTTGTAGTAAGGGTGTAACTAATGTTCTTTTGAAAACCACAACCATTTCCACCATTATGATCTTGCCTATCTATAATATTTCCTGCAATACAATAGCTTTCTTTCCCAATGGGTTTTGATACCAAAGGCACATTATTTCCGCCAGTTCCATAGGTAGCTGCAATGGTTGGCGCTACTTTTAGGGGGCCATTATATCTGCAATCTCTTCCATGATTATCAAATAACACGGGTTGATTATTACCACTTGTACCTGCTGCCGATGTAATAGTGGGGCAAAGATTAACACATATTTCTGCACCACCTTGCTGAGTTGCCATGACTATAGGTAAATTACCACCCATACTGGATCTCAAAGTAGAAGTAATATTCTCGGTTACATCCATTCGGTTACCACCTTGATCATTAAGACATAGCATAGGTTCTGCAATAAATGTCTGCATCTGCATATTTTGTGTTGCCATCAAGGCCCCTGATATTCCGTTTAGGTCAATTCCTTCATTACGCTGATTAATGTGATATGCCTTATATTTAGTGGGCATATTGTCATTAACCCCTTCTTCCATCCCTCTAACTCCTGCTTGAATTTCCAAAGCCATTTTTAATTGCTTTGGTAGTTCCTTGCCTCTTAGCTTTGACCTTCTAAGTATGCCTAAACATGCTTTCTTGCTCAAATAATATTTGGGGAGCGGTGTGTCCTCCAAAATCTGCGACAAGAAAGATTCTTTTACGTCTTTGGGGGACACCCCAGTATTGAGCATCGAGAACTCTCCAAGCAATAGTGAATTCGTATCCCAATATGCACCCAGCAGATTTCCATACCCCTCCCGGAGGTCTAGGTATAGATATGGTGCTGTCTGCAATTCTTGCGGTTTCTTCAAGTACCGCCTTGAAGTCTTCTCCTCCTGCACTTGAGAATGCTCCAGGGACATTTTCCCAAACGAAGTATCGAGGTCGGATAAGGTGATTTGCTTTACCTCGCCTTGCATCTGCACACCTCATTTCTTTTGTTATTCTTATCTGTTCCATGAACAATCCCGAACGCTCTCCGGCAAGCCCTGCTCTTGTACCTGCAACCGACAAATCCTGACACGGTGACCCACCAGTAATAATATCAACAGGGGGTAATTCTTCCCCTTTTAATTTTGTAATATCACCAACATGGACCATCTCAGGAAATCTTATTTTCGTCACTTCAATGGGAAAGGATTCTATCTCACTTGCCCATAAAGGAATAATCCCATTACGAACAGCAGCAAGAGGGAATCCTCCAATCCCATCGAAAAGACTGCCCAAGGTTATCATTAGTACATCTCCATGCTTATAAAATTTGATTGCACTGGTTTTAAATCAAGTTCCATAATCCGTTTCACTGGGATGCCCCTCTCTCTTGCAAATTCAATTTCTTCAAACATACCATGGGAAATATGGTTACCAAATGCCCATAATTCATCACATTTCGACAAAAATTCTTTCCCCATACTAATGCCTAATTTTCTTTCTTCTGGATTACCATCATCTAAAATCTGGGGATAAAGAAGATGGGGACAAAAAAAGGCATTACCCTCGTTTAACACATATCGGCAAGCCTGTTTTGCATACTCTATATTTTTTTGTATATCTCCTGCATAGGGAGATGCTATAAATATTAATTTCATAAGACCCTCCATTCCTTCTTCTACTTTGCTACTGTCTGTACAATTGTTTTGGTTGTATTAACGGCTGCCTGTGCTGTATGGACTGCACTCATTACATTAGCCCTTGTTGATGTATCAAGCCCAAATGCTCCTGCAACTCTTGGTACTTCCCCTGCTGATAACATTAAACCCAAACCAAGTAGTGCATGATCCTTTACCACCATAAGTCCTGCTGTTAATATAGTTGCTTGTAAAAATGCAGTTAAACAAAGGCCGATTATCTGCTTACACCATTGAATAAATCCATCAATATAACCACGGGGAACAGAGAACATATATAAACTGCCTACTGCTACTTGAATGAGTAAAATCCCACCTCTTTTAAGGTTTGCAAAAAACACCTTAATCACTGCATAACCCATGAGAATAACAATAAATAACCCCATAAATGGGCTTGTTATCATATTAAGTCCACCAAATAGTCCCGAACTACCGATATTTGAAACATCACCTATATTGCTGAGTCCTTCTATAATACTTGCCGTGAGCCCACTAAGTCCACTTCCATAGCCTGTGATACCTGCTGTTAAACTTGCTTGCAAATTAACAGAAAGCTTATATAACTCAATAGGCACAGTAGTAAATAGACTAACTGCCATAAAACCTTTAACTGCATTTAGGGCTGCATCTTTAATGCTTCCTCTACCATTTTGGTATTCAATTCCTGTTTCAAAACAGGATACTACAAGACCAGTTCCATAGAGCGCCCAAGCAAGATAAGAGAAGAACAGAACGATTGATTGTATCCAACTCATATCAAAAAGCTCTACTCCTAAATTTCCCATTTGGGCAAAGAAATCAGCAAGAAATCCTATGAGTTGTCCATAAAACCAGTCTATTATTTGATCCATAACATCCCCTAAGAGAAAATCCCATATGAACATTTTATCGCCTCCTTTCATAGAAATAAAAAAGACACATAGTTTTTTACGCTATGTGCCAGTGATCAGATTTGTATTTTTTATAGATACTTTTTATTTATATTTATTTTACCACAATGAATTAATTTATTGTGGTAAAATAAAGCTAGTAGCATTAAAGATTTTTGCCTAGCAATAGTCAATAGTATAATCATTCTAAGGAGCTTTTATGGATACGTTAGATTCAATTCAAAAGATAATAGAACAAGATTCAAAAAACAAGTGGGATGTTGTTACACAAAATATTGAAGTCCTGTGTGAAATCTTGCCATTTTCAATTTCTCGCGAACAACTTTCACCACAATATAAAGGCGATATAATCAAACTTTTTGTATTTGATTCAGAAGATGAGAAAACTAGAACAATAATTTACATTACCAATGCGCTTAATGAAATCCAAATTGCATATAATAATGTTATTTTTATGTCATTCTCTCAAATGGAAGCGATTTTAAAACATCTAATTGAGAAAATGGACAAACTTAGAGACTACCAAGGATATGCTAAAAACAATAAATCAAAAAGTACTTTCATTAATATGTTTTGCTATTTACTCCACGAAAAAAATTGTACTTTAACTTCTAGTGAAAAAAAAATATTCACCTTAATAGATGACACTCTAAGAAAACCACGAAATAGTATAGCTCATGACACAATTAGAATTGTCACAACTGATGATGCCATTGACTTTATTGCTGATGGAATAAATATTGATGATAAACTTATACAATTATGCTCATGTTATATTGATTCCGTAAAGGAAATCCTAGAAATTGTTGGAATGTTTTTTCAAATTTGCAGAAAACATTTTGTATAAAGAAGTTAAACGTACTTTTAACCCCTTCTACAGCACACCAGTGCTTTGACAAACAATTATTATCAAATGCCCTACTTTAACTAAGAACTGGTAACAGTTATGCCAAATATGCTAGAAAGATAATTAAAAAATGTTGCAGCAAAATACAATACAGTAGAATATAACTACCCCACTATTGTGAGTTTTAAACCACTACATTTTGAATTGTGTAGTGGTTCTTTCTTTGTCTACATCCCCAAAATCGTCCAGAGTATCTTGCAAAAGGATGGTGAAAAAACCTTGAAGCATATGGTATGATACTGATAATCAGAAATTTATAGAGGAGGTTTGTATATGCAAAAGATAATTTTAGGAGCAACTATGTTGTTGTGTGGGGTAATTGGATTTGTAGGGTGGATAATTGCTTGCGTAATAAAAGTTGAACCTGGCTCAAATAGTCAAGTTATTGGTTGCCTATATGGAACAGATTATATTTTTGTTATTATCTTTCTTATTTTAGCTGTTATGGGCTTATTCATTGCAGTTTCTGAAGTGAAAAAAGAAATTCGTTAAATAGCAATTTATGGAGCAAGCCGATCCCTGTCTAAAGGGCTCGGCTTGCTTTTCACTACATACCCAATATAGTCCAGATATATTTGGGTGCTGTTAAAGTAAATACTAAACACGCAAACAAAATTGCTGGCCCACTCCATTCAAATTGACCGTGTTTACGGTAATCAAAATAGGCCATTCCAAGTTTAGCAAAGAAAAATACTGCTAGAATAAGGTCAATCGCTGGAAACACTACCTTATTCACAACCGTCTTAATTTGACTAGATGCATCTTTCCAAGTGCTCTCTATTGCTCCTGCCACATCCCCCGAAGGAGCTGCAAAAACAGTAATACTAAACATTAAAGCAAACATTAATACTATGCTTATAGCCAATATATTTTTCTTATATCTCATCATAAGGTCCACCTTTCTTTTTCTGTTTTAAGGTTTTAAGGGAGCAATGTGCCAATCCTGCCACAGATTTCCCCTTATTGTAAGTGTATCCGTAAGGTTCATAGATAACATTCCATCAGGTGTCCATGCATCTATAACCCAAGTATTTACTGTGTACATTCCGTCTGGCATCCATATAGGTGAAAAATGTGTAGGGTTCTTGTAGGTGGAATACTTGTTTTTTTGAAATTCAAATCTTGCATTAGAACCACCATAAACACGTTCTAATAATCGCCAATAGGTTTCATAACGAAATTCTGGAAAATAAGAAACACTATTTTGAGGATAGGTAATGGCAGAGCTTTGATTGCTGCTAATACTTGCATTTACCAATTGATTGATTCCATACCCACTTTTAAAAACACTTCCTCTTCCAGTAGGATTTTTTTTATCATTTGTAATTCTCATATCAGCTGAAAATCTTGCACTATATTGGTCAAGGTCAAACTCCCACCATCCATGATCACACCAATATCCCCAGTCATCATCTATACTGTGCCATACCCAATATTCCTGCCACCAAGGACTCCATATGCTCCAATTTGCTGTGGTTTTCTGCTCCCTATTTGGAACTAAGGCATAGGAAAACGAATCATTTCTATCATCTGCAACAGGATTGGGTGGTGGGTTCTTATCCAAATCAACAATCTTTACATTAATCGTTGATTTGGCCGTACTACCTGAGCCATGAACACTGACATTAATAATCATATCCTGCTCTGTATCTGGTGTTGTCCATTTTACCCATGCAAGTTGTGAATCTCCCCTTGGATAATAAACATTTCCAACATGATAGGTTCTGCCCTCTATCTCAAAGCTGACACTTGTTGGATTATCAGGATCTGATTGCCCACCACTTATCATAACTGATGTGATTACCTCTGTATTCACCCTGTACTCATAATCATATGTGCTAATAGCTGGAGGCTCTGGTATCTCTGTAAAACGAATAATTCCCAGACCTAAAGAAGACTTTATATCTGCATTGGAAGCAGGTTTTGATGTGCTGCCACCCCATGCAGGATATCCTAAATCTCCTACTTCTAAAAACATAGCAAGGGGCAAGTTTTTATGAGATAGAGACACCATCTTACTTCTAAGCCCACCACTTAACTTTTCATCATACATAGCGGCCTCTGTTGCAGTTGTAGCAGTCATTACACCTTGAAACTTATAATATGCTATTGGTTCTAGAAGTAATTTATATTCCCCACCAATTAAAATGTCATAATCCATTCCTGTAATATCAGCAATTCTTTTTATCGTATACTCAGAACAGAAATATTTCTTTATTGCCTCTATGTTGTTACTTCCATTTGAACTGACTATTCTAGGCATTGTCTGTCCAGGATTAACAAAGGAATAACTTTCACTACTAGGCGAAATCGCCCTACCACCGTTATAGCTTAATTTACTTACCTTCCCAAAATGTAAACGAACATGAGTAGGTGTTTTATTTGTAAAGTCAATAGGATTAGCCACTACCGAATGATCACTTGCACGTACTACCGTTACCCTAACGCCATCAGAACCAGATGACCATTTGTTGTCACTTGTACCACTTCCCATATCCCCACCACCTGAATCAATGTTTCCATCCCCTACTGCAAAGGCAGTCATTGGTATCATTAAACTAAATATCATTAAAATTAACATGAGTAATTTTTTCATCTGCTCTCCTTTCCGCAAATAAAAAACACTGCATTTCTGCAGTGCGATTTTATTGCTATTTATATTTAATTCATATTGCCAACCTGTTTATTGATATCACCTTCTCCATCTACTTTTACTCCTTTGCCCTCCCCAATATCATCAATCCATCCAAATCCTGGCACATATACTTTACCATCCTTTGTATCCCCGCCTTGTGGTTCATCCTTCTTTTTAGGTAATTCTACTGGTTTTTCTATTTTCTCATGATCTACATTGGTAGGTGGTTCTTCTACTTTTTCACCATTAGGTTTCTGAGTTGAATCTGTAAGTTGTTCTTTTGTAGGTTCTTTGGGTTTTTCTACATCTTTTTGAATGGTTTGCTCTGTCCCTTTATCTACACCATTTTTATTTGTAGATTGTGTAGTAGGGACTTTAACCGGTGGTACTTTAACCCCTTCTTCTTTTTCTGTTTTATCCCCCTGATCTGTTATATCTACTTTGTCTTCTTTATCCGTTGTTTCATCTACTTTTCCTGTATCATTTGGTTTCTCTATTATTACATTACTAATCTGTTCACCCTGACTTGGCAACACTACATCTTCTATGGATTCTTTTTCAAACTGTGAACTTATCATTACTACAAGCACAGCACATATAACTAATCCTCCCGCAACTACCAACCACTTCTTAGTTTTATCATTTATATTTTTCATAGATTTATGCCTCCTTATCTTTTTTTCTCCTTGTTACAAGTCAAACCTACCACAAGCGTTTTCATAAGTCTATTAGTATTTCTTAATTCCTTAAAACTTAGGGGTATAACCTGCACTTGTCTTTATTTTTATCCTCATACTTGGCAGAAGCCTTCCTCCAAAGGACACTGGCACTTCAAGCATAATCGTACAATCAGCCTTAAATCTTCGGCTTGCAATATCGCCTACTGCAAGAGGTGCATTCCTTATATCTACCCCTAAATTCCATACCTTAAACTCCATTTTCCCACCTGATATAGTTTTTATATGGTAGTTGCCACTTTGTTCTAATCCAAGAATTGCATCTAGTCTACCATATATTTCTCCCTCATCAAGGGATTCTTCAAAGTCATCTGCTATTGGTTGATACCCTCCAGAATATCCCTCACGAACACCATGATAGACATCATCATAATTGTCATTTACTGTCGATATAACTGCATCTTGAACGGCATCACGAACACCTTGCGCTATAATCAACAGTCTGAAATACTCCGATATCCCTGTGAAAATTAATAACAAACACAATGTAACTGCAA
>CAZTML010000071.1:0-8628 GCA_964614935.1 uncultured Clostridia bacterium
AGTATAAGAACAATTACTTTTATGCCAATAGCAAATACTGTATTTTGGCGAGCAATTTTTAATGTTTTTTTAGAAATCCTCATGGCCGTAGCTATCTTTGAAGGCTCATCTGTCATAATAACAACATCAGCAGCTTCAATTGCTGCATCTGAACCTAAACCACCCATTGCTATACCAATATCTGCACGAGCTAAAACAGGAGCATCGTTAATTCCGTCTCCCACAAAGGCTAATTTTCCTTTTGCCGATTTATGAGCAAACAATTCTTCTAATTTATCAACTTTATCTCCAGGTAATAATTCTGCATACACCTTATCAAGACCTAAGTCTTTAGCAACTTTTTCACCAACATTTTTATTATCACCGGTTAACATCACTGTTTGTTTTATATTAGCAGCTTTAAGTTCTTTAATAGCTTTTGCAGAGTCTTCTTTTACCTCATCAGCAATTACTATATAACCAGCATATTTATTATCAACTGCTACATGTACAACCGTACCAATAAGTTCTCCTTCGAAGTAAGATACATTTATCTTTTTCATTAGTTTGATATTACCTGCTGCAACCCTTTTTTCATCAACAGTTGCAATTACACCATGACCGGAAATTTCTTCCACATTTGAAATACGTCCATTGTCGATTTCTTTACCATAAGCTTGTTTTAGGGAATTAGAAATCGGATGGGTTGAGTAACTTTCTGCATATGCAGTTAATTCTAATAACTCTTCTTTAGTGATTCCTTCTGGTTGAATTTCCTGTACCTTAAATACACCTTTTGTTAGAGTTCCAGTTTTATCAAATACGATAATTTCTGTTTGAGCTAAAGCTTCAAGATAATTACTGCCTTTTACCAAAATTCCCTTTTTAGATGCTCCTCCAATTCCTCCAAAGAAGCTTAAAGGAATTGAAACAACTAATGCACATGGACATGATACTACAAGGAACGTAAGTGCTCTGTATACCCAATCACCAAAAGTTGCTCCCTCTATAACAAGAGGAGGCACAATAGCAATTATAGCTGCTAAAATTACAACTATCGGTGTATAATACCTTGCAAATTTAGTAATAAATTGTTCTGATTGGGATTTTTTACTGCTTGCATTTTCAACCAAATCAAGTATTTTACTTACGGTAGATTCTCCATATTCTTTCGTTACCTCTGCGGTAATTAAACCATTTATATTAATAGTTCCACTTAATATATCATTCCCTACTTCTATCTCACGGGGAACGGACTCACCAGTAAGTGCAGATGTATCTACCATAGAACTTCCTTCAATGACTTTACCGTCAAGAGGGACTTTTTCTCCTGGCTTAATTACAATAATATCTCCAATTTGCACTTCATCAGGATCAACTTTTACAAGCTCATCTCCTCTTTTTACATTAGCATAATCAGGTCTTATATCCATAAGACTTGCAATTGACCTTCTTGACTTATCAACTGCCATACTTTGAAATAGTTCACCTACCTGATAAAATAACATAACTGCAATACCTTCAGGATACTCACCTATTATGAAGGCACCAATTGTTGCAATACTCATCAGGAAATTTTCATCAAATACCTGACCTTTTAATATGTTCCTAAAAGCTCTTCTTACAACATCTCCACCTACAATAATGTAGCTGATTACATATAAGGCTATAGTTAGCCAATTAATATTTAAATTAATCATTAAGGCTGCAATAAAAAATACTGCACCTATAATTATTTTCCAAAGTCGTTTTTTCATATATTTGCCTCCATTAAGCCTTTTTCATAACAGTATCAGATTCTATTTTTTTAACTATCTTTTCAGCCTCTTTTATGATTTTTGGCATTTTTTCATCTTCACCATCAATAATAAGTTTTGTAGTCATAAAATTAACTGTAGCTTCTTTAACTCCATCTAGTTCATTAATAGCCTTTTCAATTTTTGCAGCACAGTTTGCACAATCTAAACCTTCTAATATAAATTTCTTTTTCATTATAAAGTCCTCCTAAATATTATCTATAATTAATTCTTTTATATTCTATTCCTTTTTTAATATTAGATATGAATGCTTGAATATGTATTCAAGTGTTAATTTAAAAAATATTCTACTTACTTTATAATCAAGCCTTTTTCATAACAGTATCTGGTTCTATTTTTTTAACAATCTTTTCTGCTTCTTGTATAATCATTGGCATTTTTTCATCTTCCCCATCAATAACAAGTTTTGTAGTCATAAAATTAACTGTAGCTTCTTTAACTCCATCAAGCTCACTAATAGCCTTCTCAATTTTTGCAGCACAGTTTGCACAATCTAAACCTTCAAGTATAAATTTCTTTTTCATTATAAAGTCCTCCTAAAATTATTTAAAATTTTGATTATATATTCCAAGATTTATTTTCTTGGGATTTTTTAATTAAATGAATACTTAATCATATATTCAAGTGTTATGTTAAAATATTAAAATATTAATTTATTAACTTTCATTTATATGAATTAAACCTTGCTCATATATTTGTTTTACATGTTCATCATCCAGAGAATAATATACTACCTTGCCCTCTTTTCTGTTTTTAACTAATTTATTTTGCCTTAATACTCTTAGTTGGTGTGAAATTGCAGATTGTGTCATATTTAATAAAACAGCTATATCACAAACGCACATTTCTGCTTCATCCAGAGCCCAGAGTATTTTAATTCTTGTTGAATCACCGAATACTTTAAATAATTCAGCTAAATCATAAAGTATTTCTTCTTTAGGCATTTTGTTTTTTACTTGATTAACAACATCTTCATGTATTACAGAACAATCACATCTATCGATCGAATTAAAATCATTAGCCATGCCTTTCACCTCCTTTATAGCATCTCTATGAACACTTGAGCATTCATTCATCTGTTGTTATATATATTATATGTGCTATTTTAGGATATGTCAATACTTACATGAACAATTATTCAAGTGTTTTTTTGTAATATATAAACCTTAACGTACTTATTCAAATAAAATCAGAATATAAATGAAATATAAAGAGAGTTAGGAGGGGGTAAATATGAATAGTATTTATAACACAGTAGTAGCTACAGGCATTTCTGGATTTCTTACAGGTTGGATGGGTATACTTACTGGGATAATATTTTCTTTTTTTATTAAAAATAGGGGGAGCAGATTTAAAGGAACTGTTATTGGATTTATAGGCGGTTTAATGCTTGCAATAGTTTTTTTTGATTTACTACCTGAGTCTTTTGAGACAGGATCTATTTATATAACTATGGTGGGTATTACTTTTGGATTAATGCTAGCAGTGTTGTTAGATGGAAGATTAGATCACGATAAGCTTTCAACAATTGATAAGCAGAAAAACAAATACTTTAAGGCTGCTATTTTTATGGCCGTTGGCATTGGCATACATAATATACCTAGCGGGGTTGCTTTGGGCTCTTTATTATCAACTAATCCTATAAAAGGCCTTCACTTATCGATTGCACTTATTATTCATGGAATACCTGAAGGGCTTGCAGTAGGAATGTTTTTTAGAGAAAGTAATGCGAGCTCAATTGTTCTTGTATTTGTATCCATACTAACTTCGATACCTATGGGACTAGGTTCACTCCTTGGTGGAATAATAAGTAATATATCTCCTGTTATAATCAGTATAAGCCTTGCCTTTGCTTCAGGTATGATTTTATATATTTTATGTAGAGAAACTCTTCCTAGTGCTAGAGAAACTTGGAATGGCAGATTGTCTACTATAGGAAACGTATTAGGTGTGATCACTGGGATACTAATAGTAGCATTATTTCATTAAAATTGAACTCCTATTACTTACTTAGTTTAATAGGAGTTTCTTATATACCATTTAACTTTTAATAAATATCATAAATAAAACTAAAAATTCTTGCTACAGTTGAAGCAAGTAGTTTTCGAATATCTACAACTTTCATTCTTTGAAATCTTAAGATGTAGATATAGAAAACTGACTGGTTGTGCTAGCAGCAATGACTATGTTGCTTCCTTTAAGAATATAATTCTAACATATATGATTAATATATCAATCACTTCCATAATTGTTAAATCGTCTTCTACGCATCTGTCGATTCCTTCTAGCACGTCTCCTTTTAATATTCCATCTCCTTACAAGAAACAGAAAGATGCCAACTATTAAAATAAAACGGAAAATGAAAGACCCTATGGATTTTTTTTCTGAACTTGTATTTTCTTGTACATTACTGTTATCTGTTGTCCCACTACTTGTTAACAGATTTATTGGGGCACTCATGTTGACATCTACATCCACTAATTCAGTAGGGCTACCCGTAGTACTAGAATCATCAAGACTAATGCAAGCCATAAGCTGGGCTTGATCTTTTCTTGCATCAATTTCTGGCTCTCCGTACGTAATGGTTACATTGTCTAATGTCTTTCCTGAAGGAATTAGTAAAGAAACGTCGCCAGGAGCACTAAAGATGGTACTAATTTTAGAATTATTGTCAGTGACAATTTCTGTCGGTGCAAACTTCTCCAAGCGTTCTTTTGGTATTTTTACAGGCGTAAACACATTAAATCCATAATCAAATAAGGCTGCAGTGTCTTTCCATTTGTCGTTTGGGTTTGCAGATTTCATTACGACGGCAACCAAGGTTGTATCTCCTCTTTTTGCGGCAGTTACCAAGGTATGCTTAGCATCGCTTGTCCAGCCAGTTTTGCTCATAAGAATACCCTCATAAGGAAATCCTCCATTTAAAAATTTATTACGGTTCCACAGCATTCGAGTTTCTGGCTGTTTATTAGTTGGAGGAATCTCATATCTTTCTGTACTAAATATTTCAATAAATTTTGGAAGTTTAAGTGCATAGGATGTAATTTTAGCCATATCGTAAGCCGTTGTGTAGTGATTATCATCAGGCAACCCATGCGCATTTGTAAAGTTTGTATTTTCTGCCCCCGCCTCAATAGCAGCTTTGTTCATCATGTCAACAAAACCTTCTATACTGCCGCCTATGGACTCAGCAATTCCATTAGCTGCATCATTGGCAGAAGCAATAGACAATGCATATAATGCCTGCTCCAATGTGATTTCCTCATCTACATCTAAGGCAATATGTGACGAATCTCTGTCAATGGAGAAGACTGCTTCATGAGACATTGTAAGCGTCTGGGATAAATCTCCTTTTTCTAGTGTTAACATTCCTGTCATTATTTTTGTTATACTTGCGGGATACATTTTTTTATTCATATTTTTTTGATACAATACTTGTCCACTTACTGCATCAATAAGTACTGCTGATTCAGAGCGTATCTCCGGTGACTGTGACACTGTCGTTGCATCCGCCTTTATAGGAAATGCAACGACAGTGCAAAGTATCAAGAGCGCAAGCAGTACTGATATAACTTTTTGCATTATTCATCACCTCTTAAGTTTGTTACTGGATTATCTACTGCACTATACTGAAATTCAGAACCGTGCATTAGCTTTATTTACAGCCTATTATCTCTACGTCGATTATATTTATATCAACACTTTTATCATACAAAACGGTTATGCAGTTTGATTTTCGGAATCTAATTTCTTATTATCATCTTTGGAACGTAATAATCGAAGTCCATTTAGAATCACTACCAAAGTGCTTCCTTCATGAACAATTACACTGATTGTGATGTCCGTTAAACCTAAGAAACTAACAATTACTAAAAAGACGACAACCGCCATTGAAAAATAAATGTTTTGCCAAATCACACGGTTCATTTTTAATGAAATCTTATGAGCGTCTACTAATTTCGATAAATCATTCTGCATTAAAGCTAAGTCAGATACTTCTACTGCAACATCCGTACCATTTCCCATTGCAATACCTACATCTGCATTGACCAGCGCTGGGGCATCATTTACACCATCTCCAACCATTGCCGTGACTCCATATTTTTCTTTTTGTTCATTAATGATCTTAGATTTATCATCAGGCATGACATTTGCAATAACTTCGTCAAGTCCTAATTGTTCACCCACGGCTTTCCCAGTCATTTCGGAATCACCGGTAATTAAAGTGGTGTGGATACCAAGATTTTTAAAATAATCAATAGTTGCTTTGGCTTCTTCATTTGGAACATCCATTAATGCTATAAGGCCAACGGCTTTCTCGTCCACTGCTACATAAACAACTGTTTTACCTCCAGAAGCCCATTCGGTGTTTCGACTAGAAAACTCATTAGAAACATCTTCAAATGAAGTTGGTTTACCTATCCGATAATTCTTCTCATTATAATCACCAGTAAGACCTTTCCCAATTTGGTTTGTCACTTCAATTTCTAGTTTGTTTTTAGCCTCAAACTTCTCTAATATAGCAGTTGCTAATGGGTGATTCGACTCTTTTTCAAGGGCCACAACAATATCAATCATTTGTTCTTCATTTACAGAATCCGTAAAATAATAATTTGTTACCTGTGGCTTTCCTCTCGTAAGAGTTCCTGTTTTATCAAAAGCAATGGCATCAATATCTGCCAATTGAGATAGATAAGTACTTCCTTTTGAAAGTACACCACGTTTTGCAAGATTTGAGGTTGCCGATAATGTTACTGATACAGTTGCAGCTGCAAGAGCACATGGTGAAGCAGAGACCAAAAGCACTAAACCTCTATAAATGCTTTCTGACCATGTCCAATCTAAGATGTAAGGAGCTGTTACAACAAATATGGGAATTGCAATCAATACAAACTTTACATATCTAGGTTCAAATTTTTGAATAGCAGTCGCAGCTTTTGTTTGGTTGTTTTGATTTTGATTGACTAGCTTTAAAATATTAGAAAAAACTGTATCGTCACTATCTTTTGTAACTTCCATCGTAAATGTACCCGTACCGTTTATAGTACTTCCAAATACCTGATCACCTTTTGATTTTTCTTGTGGGATGCTCTCGCCAGTAATAGACGATTCATCAATAGAAGTTGATCCACTTAAAATCTTTCCATCAATAGGTACTTGATCGCCATTTAATACTTGAAGTTGGTCTCCAACTTTTAATTCACTGACATCAACTATTTTTGTATTTCCATCTGATGTAATCAAACGGGCAGTTGTAGGATTAATTTCTAATAAGTTGGTTATTTCTCTTCTACTTACACCCTCAGCATACTCCTCTAAGAAGTGTGCCCCACAAAAAATGAGAATTAAAAGTGTTCCTTCCCAAAAATTTCCCATGAGGGAAGCTCCAAGTGCGGCTAACCCCATTAAAATATGTGAATTGGGAGTAAACGTACCATTTAATTTCGTATTCTCAATTGTTTCACCTATTCCTTCAAGAAGGATGACATGATAACCGGCAGCAATTGTTGCGATTGAAAAAAAGGTATTCTTTAATACCATATAATCATCACTTATAAACAACCCAATAATTGCCAACACCAATCCAATAATATAGAATACAACTGGTGCTTTTCCATGGTCATGATCATGATTTTCATGGGATTGCTGCTCTTGAATATTTTTCATTTCTATTCTCCTCCTTAAAATTTATAATTTTTATGTAATATTTGTTCATATGAACGATTGTTCAAGTGATACTGTATTCATTATAACAAATCTATTCATGTTGTCAATAAAATTTACGGCAATTGCAAGAAAAATTCTCTTTATATATTTTTACATAAAGATTTAAAAACAACTGACGTCTTGATATTTGATAAGATAAATTTGTATAGAAAGGCTCCAAAAAATTTGCTTCTTTATTTTAGGGTATAACAAATATAGAGTTTCATCCCATATAAGCTATCTTACTCTCTTGGGAAACAATACAGTCCGCATTTGCTTACCCTTTTTCTTGTATTTCATCTACTATTTTTACCAAAAAACTCTCATCTATTCCTGCTCTAAATCTTTTCATGTTTTTATTTTAAGTGGATCTGAGTCAATACTTTGGACAAAAATTTAGGTTTTTTTGTATCTGCACCCTTGAGAATCCAAACATAAATGCTCTTAGGTTTAACCCGAAGGCGAAGAAATAATAGCAAGCTATGCTGTTGCTCTACACATTTGTTCATAGTGATATGGAGTCATATAGTTTATAGAGGAATGAATCCTTTTTCTATTATAGAAACCCTCTATGTATTTAAACAACCCTAATTTAGCATGTTTGCAATCTATAAATGTATGTAAATATACACATTCATTTTTAAGTATTGCGTGAAAACTTTCTATACAAGCATTATCATAGGGGCACCCCTTAGCACTGTAAGATAATTTGAATCCTTTGGATCCTACTGCTTTACGGTATTAATTTGATTTATATTGTGAACCTCTATCCGAATTATTCCGAATTCAGTATAGTTCGGACCAGGGCTGTCATTATACCAGCATATCTTTCCGTCAGTTGCTGAAAGATAAAGAACTGAGACAGTCTATGTCTCGATGGGGAAGCTGCTGGGATAATGCTCCACAGGAATCTTCCTTTGGACATATGAACATTACTTAACATAAATTTCTTGAAACTCTCTAAGGTTTCTATAAAGCTTTTACTCATCATAATCATTTCAGATACAGTTTATTATTAAGATGAGCCAACATCCAATCCATAGGATTCAATGTTGGCTCATCTTTGCTGCATCTCCTCCCTACGGATAAGATACATGATTTAGATTTAAAATTTAATGGCTTTTTT
>CAZTML010000072.1:0-8559 GCA_964614935.1 uncultured Clostridia bacterium
CAACAATATCAGGTATCACGCAATCAACGCTAAATGATGTTGTATATGGCAAAAGTCAAAATCCAACAGTTAGAACCATATACTATATTTGCTTTGGTTTGGGTATAGAGCTAAAAGACTTTTTCGATTCTGATTTGTTTCAAAATATAACTGATAATAATTAGTTCATTGCATAAAAGAATAGCCCTAAAATTTTTTAGAACTTTGAGCTTCCTAACATTTATCTTATCCTCCAGAATCCCAACGTTTTATATAATTCTAATTTTTCAATATCGTCAACTATTATTTTGAGAAGTAGTATATTTATGCCTTGTTGTTATGATTTATACGTTGGCCTTAGTTTTTCGGAGGTTTCACTGGCACCCTTGCTTGAAGAAATAAAGGCCTGCCTCATAGAAGATTAGTTTCTATAAGACAGGTCTTTTGTTTTTTAACTCAAGGTACGATTAACCTAAAAAACCAATTGACTTCCACAAGGGTATGCTTGCAAGGTATCCTATAATACTTAGGACCAAAAGTGCGTATGCCATAGGAGCCACATCTTTATGCTCTACCATTCTATTTCCTGTTAATGCATAAGCTGGTTTTATCAAAACATTGTTATAGTTAGTTGCCCAAAGTTGGATAACCATATTCGCACAAAATACAAGTACAAAGGGGTGGTATCCAATAGGAACAAGAAGCCCCTGGAAGATTGCAATAAATATGGTTAATGATGCAATCTGGGATACAATTATAAACCTAGCTGCGAAAACAAGTATAGTTAAAACTGGTATGAATATCCACACATTGTTAACTAGGGGTGCTGCATACTGTTCCATAGCACCTGCCAAATAGGTTGATATTCCAAGTGATGAAATAAATCCTGCTACACTTAGTATTCCACCAATAAGCACTATCATCTTCCAGTCAATCTTTGTGCAAAATTCCTCAGCTGTTACCACACCCAGTGCCGCAAATGCACAATATGCAACCAAGGTTACCGTAAGAGCACTTATGCCATGGAAAGACTCAGTCATCCAGAACATAAGACTAATTCCAATTATAACGGCTGCCTTCTTATCATTAGCATTCATTGGGGGAAGGTTGTCTATCTGGTCTTGGATGAAATTTGAACCTAGTGACATGGACTCCTTTGGACGATAGTAGCTACTTATAAAAAAGAAGGTACCAAGGGTCATAATAATTGTCCACACCCAGGTTGCCTTCAACCATTCAACAAAAGTGAATGTGGTTCCGGCAAAGGCCATCATTACCTGGACATTACTGTTACCAGTTGTAAACCCATTGCTCAAAATGAATGATGTAACAAATAATGCACAGAACAATCCTGCCGCAGGTTTACTTGATTTCTCAAAGTTTGCTGTTTCACACAATTTTACTGCCAGAGGGGCTAGTATTATAATTTTAGCAAATATACTAGGTATCATAAGGCTCATTGTTAAGGAAGCAACCATAAGAGCCGCCACTTGTCCTGAATATGTTGGTGGAAAGGGCTTTAGTATCCTCATGGTCACACGGGTTAATACCGTTGTTTTTTGAATTGCCGAAGCCAGGGCTAGTATTGTGATAATCTGCCAAAGTGTAGCACTAGAAAATTGAGAAAAAACCTCTGCTGCTGTACCAACTCTAAAAACTAAGAGTGCAGCAAGTGTAAATAACACTGACAGATACTCAGGAAAAACACGAAAAGACATAAGAAGTATTAGCCAAACAAATATACCTAAATATCTCATGGCCACCTGCTCCAGTCCAAGTGGAGCAGGTATAAAGCCAATGGCTAAGGCAATTGCTGAAGCCACACAAAATTGAATCAATGTTTTTTTTGACTTAGGATTCATTTTAACTATACTTTCCATAATCTACAGCTCCCTATTAGCGTCTGCTTCTATTTCAGCATGACGTCTCTTTACAGCTTCCATGTGGTCAATATGAGTAACTATATACTTCTGTCCTTCTTCCATTGCTTTAAATAATCTTGGTCCTATAGGATCAATGGATGTTCCGGTTACGATGCTTTTTTCTAATTCTAACAATCCTTGCTTATAGCTCTCGCTCTGGTAATGAGAGTTCTCACCTTTTGCAAAACGAGCCGGACGATATTCATCTGACTTATGAAGGTTTGTTTGTACGAAACCTGGGCAATATATCGAAACTTTAACATTTGTGTTTTCTAAGTCTTTCAACTTTGCCAACACAGACTCAGAAAGTGCCACAGAAGCATGCTTTGTTGCAGAATAAGCCGGATTCCTACCAAAACCAGGTATAAGACCTGCTATTGAAGCTGTTGTAATAATATTTGCAGGGTTTCCTTGTTTTATCATGATAGGCAGAACCTCGCGATAATAGTAGGCCTGGCCAAGTAGGTTTACGCCAACAGCCCATTCGAAGTCTTTAGGGTCTATATTAACAATGTTTCCAACAGGTGCTACTCCGGCATTGTTGAACAAAACATCAATCTGACCATATGCCTTCATGGTTGCATCTACGCTTGCTTTTACATCTTCGTAATTAGAAGTATCTCCCTCAAAAATAAGGCACTCTACATTCTTGTCATCAAAATATGCTTTAACTTCTTTTAGTTTGTCACCCATTATATCAACTAAGGAAAGTTTCATCCCTCTTGAAGCTGCTTCTTTTGCAAATTCAAATCCAAAACCATATGCTGCACCGGTAATGAGGGCAACTTGATCTTTGAAATTCCTGTCTTTATTGCCGTCTCCACCTTCAGGCGATTCAGCGTCTTTCTCAATCCCCCTGTGACGGCCACTGATATAAGCATTATACTGTGGATGTGTAAGAACATACATTTGCTTGTCTTCAATTGCCTTGAAAAGTCTAGGTCCAACACTATCAATTGGTATACCTGTAGAGATAGATACATTAACTCGACCCAAGCTAGCTTTATAATATTCGGACTCATAATAAGGATCATCCTTTGCCTTAAACCTGTCTGGACGATGACGTTCACAGTGATGGAGATCTGTCTGTACATATCCGGGGCTGTAAACTGAAACGCCTATATTTTCAATACTATTAGTTCTAAAATAGTTACGAAGATCTTCAGCTAGGGCAACTGCACCGTGCTTAGTAGCTGAATAAGTAGCATTGTTTCCTATACCATGAAGGATACCAGCTATGGAAGAAACTCCCATAACGTGAGCCGGTGTACCCTGCTTAACCATTATGGGTACAACTTCATGATAAAAATAACCGTGACTAGTAAGGTTTGCTGCTGCTGTCCATTCCCAATCTCGAGCAGGAAGGTTGAGTATATCTCCACAAGGAACTACTCCTGCGTTGCAAAAGAGAATGTCTATCTGTCCGAAGTTTTCCATTGTCTTATCTACAACCATTTTTACATTGTCGTACAAGGTTAAATCCGCAGCTATAGGAAGTACTTCTGCTCCAAGGGCCTCAAGTACAGCTGTTGTACCGATTAAATCCGGAGCATCAATATCAGCTATCACCACTTTCATTCCTCGTTTCGCTGACTCAATAGCAAAAGCTTTACCAAAACCATTTGCCCCACCAGTAATCAAGGCAACTTTACCTTTAAATTCTTTCATTTTTCTTTCTCCTTTCCATTTTTAATATATATTTTATTCAAATACCCACGCTGCTGCATTTGCATCTCTGATAGCTTCCAAGACAGTAGAAGCAATTAATGCGTCACCTAGAACAAGAGATTTGTTGCAGGCAGATGCTAATTCATTTGCATATTCTTCCTGTGGACATATACCCAAGGCTAGGATTACAGAGTCAAATTCCATTTCAAGTTCAGACCCGTCCTCCATTTTTTCAAGCTTAACACCCACATCGCTTATAGCAGTTAACTTATGTCCTGGTAATAGGTTTACACCACTTTTCATAAGACGGGCTACAAGCACCTTAGACACCCTGTCAATCATGCCTGAGCAAAGCTCTGGTAGCATTTCTATTACAGTAACATCATGGCCACGTGCAACTAGGGTCGCAGCTGTCTCTATTCCTGTAGCTCCTGATCCGATTACGGCAACCTTTTTGCCAGCTTGGGCTCTACCTTCCAAATATTCAAGGACAGGAATTGCTTTTTCTGATTGAAGTCCCGGAATTCTTGGCTCAATATGTTTTCCACCACATGCTACGAAAAGTCCGTCAGGATTCATTTCCTTTATACTTTCTACTGTAGCCCTTGTATTTAACTGGACATCAACCCCCAGTTCTTCTAATTCATATGTCATTGTGTCAATAAGCCACAATAGTTTTTCCTTGTCTTCATTTTTACTTGCAAGCAAGAGGGCTCCACCAAGTTTTTCTTCGGCTTCAAACAAGCTTACATTAAAGTTACGCTGAGCAAGTACCTTTGCTGCCTGCATTCCAGCTGGTCCACCGCCAACAACAGCAATTCTTCTTCCTTGACCGTCTTTTACCGGCTCTAGGAATTCAAGCTCTCTTCCTAAGCGAGGGTTAACCGAACACTCAAAGTGTCTTCCAAAGGAAATTGCCTCTATACAACGTGCACATCCGATACATTTCCTTATAGAAATATCTTCTTCTTTTTTTGCCTTATTTGTCCATTCAGGATCAGACAATTGTCCTCGTCCCACTGCCACAAAATCGCAAACCCCTTCTTGGAGAAGCTGTTCAGCTACCTTAGGCTCTTTAATATTATTAATTGATATTACCGGTATAGACACTGCATCTTTTATAGCCTGTGCTAGATTTCTTCTGCATGCTTGAGGATAAATATGTATAGGTATTATGTTATGTCCTGATTCATAAATTCCACAGCTTACGTGTATATGATCTACCCCTAATTTCTCAAGGTTTTTAGCTATTTCAACTCCCATTTCAAGTGTGATGCCTTCATCTCCCATAAATTCATCAACAGACAACCTTACACCAACTGGGAAATTAGGACCACAAGATCTTTTGATTCCTATAACGATTTCTTGGATAAAACGCATGCGTTTTTCGAAGCTACCTCCATATTTATCTGTTCTTTTATTGGAAAATGGAGAAAGAAATTGATTGATAAGGTATCCATGGGCAGCGTGAAGTTCAACACCATCAGCACCTGCATACTTTGAAATTGTAGCACCTATAACGTGTTTAGCTACCAAGCCTTCTACTTCTTCAGTAGATAGCTCATGGGGCATTTCATAACACCTATCTGTAACCATTGCAGTAGGAGCAACTATTTGATTTTTGTTAGGGTTAATCCTTGCGTGGCCTTCCCTACCTGGATGATGTAGTTGGATAAATATTTTGGTCCCATACTTGTGTACTGTGTCAACAAGTCTCTGGAGACCACTGATATATCCTCCCTTTGTAGCTGCAAGTTGTCTAGCTAGACCCCATCCACACTCTTCATCTATTCGGGTAATTTCTGTAATAATTAAACCACAGCCTCCCTTGGCTCTTTCCTCATAGTAGCGAATAATTTCAGGGCTTGCTTCTCCCGAATAAAAAGCAAGGCCGGTCCCCATCGGGGGTAACACTACCCGGTTTTTAATAGAAACGTTTCCTATTTTTCCGGGTTCAAACATTTTCTTGTACTTTACATCATTGGATAACATTAGACTTCCCCTTTCATAGTTTGGTTTTGGCTGGATATTTTGCAATGAATCTATTCTCAACCTTGACATTATTATAACAGTTTGATATTTTTTGAACAATACACAGTAGATATCATTAATCTAGTCATAATTTTATACATGCTAAATATTTATGTTGACAATAAAAAAAGCCGCAGGTCATCTATCATCCTGCGGACTATTTATTCTCATCCTATTGTATGATTTTAATTATTAATCTCATCATTTCTATTGAGAAAACCAAGTATTAGAATCTTTTATCATCATAATCTTGGCCATAGCCTCTGAACGGCTATTAACATCTAATTTTCTGTGTATATTGTTTATATGTGTTTTTGCCGTACTTTCGGCTACACAAATTTTCGTTGCAATTTCTGTTATTGACAAGCCGTTCATCATAAGTTCCACAACTTCTTTTTCACGCCTAGTTAGGCCATATATATCTGAAACCTCCAGATAAAAAGCCCCTTCTCTTATAATATCCAAATGATTGTGTTCACTAGGTGTAGCCTCTTTTACTTGGTGAATATTAATCATATACAGGTACTGGCTCTTGTAACTGATATTTTTGTCCTTATGAAACTTTGATATATTCATGGTATAGTTTACGTTTTCCCACCTATAGTCTTTACTGACTTCATTTTTGCTTGAACATTCTCCATCACCCATTTGGGCAACAAGTGGTATTAGTGTGTGTTTGTAAAAGTCTTCCTTAAAAAGTTTTCTTACAATTTCAGTAAATGAATAGGTTTGAAAAATAACATTAAGCTGGCAATTTAGGACACAGAAGCAACCATTCATATCGGTTATATGCTTATTTAATACACTTTTGAGCTGGTCGGTTTCTATCTTTTCCCTATAATTGTTTTGAATAATAGAAAACAATATGCCTATATTATTAAAAAGGCTCATTTCTTCATCAGAGAAGTCTCCCTTTTTTTCAGGTTTATATATGCTAATGATATGCTGCATATTATACCAGGCTTGACCACAAGTTATTACTGCCTTGTATCCAAAACCGCCCTTACGAATTGCCTTACCTATATCCTGATCCCAGAAATCCTCTATTGACCACCCAAGATCCTGACACCGCCAGGCATACTTTTCCATAGTCTTGCTGCCGTTAACCATCACATATAATTTATTGAAAAAAACATCATCCTTCGACCATAGCTCCTTGTACAAGACATGGTCCCGTGAGTATATATTATCTCCATATAGCTCAATTATGGCATACTCTTTCTCGTTTAATTTCTGATAGATACTATAAACAGCATTATACCCAAAATACAATCGAATTCCATCAACCATTCTCCTGGGTAAATTCTCATAATCTGCAGATACATATTGAAAGAAGTGAATCAAGTTTTTAATAGTTTCATCATTGACCATAAAATCAAACCCCTCCCAAATTTTGATAATAATCTATACATTATTTTAACACTTATATTGTTAAAAATCAAACTAAATCATTTCATCAATCGTAAGCGCTTATTCTAAATCCTTAATTGCAATTCTCATTATTTTACTTGTGTCACATCTTCTTAAATATTTAACACTGGATTGGTAAAAGGCGGTCTTGAGGACACCTCAACAGACCTTCTTGCAAAATTTTCAGCTGCCTTACACTTATAAACTGTTATCCTGTTTTAATCTTATTTTTTTCGACTATACTCGAATAATTATTGATATATTTTATTTTTTGGGTTATACTCTTATAAAGAGGTGATATCATGAAAAATAGAGATCTTTATCTCACACAGCTCATCCAATACAGGGATAAGCCATTAATAAAAGTAATAACCGGTTTAAGGCGTTGTGGTAAATCAACCCTACTTTCTCTTTTTGAAAACCATTTAATAAAGAACGGTGTAGCCAAAGATCACATTATTCGTATGAATTTTGAATCCTTTGAATTTGATGAAATAACTAGCTACAAAGAACTACATGCCTATATAAAAGAACGACTTATTAATACCCGTGATAAGCATTATATTCTTCTTGATGAAGTACAGCAGGTATACTCATGGGAAAAAGTTATTAATTCATTTCTTGTGGATGCAAATGTTGATATCTATATTACTGGATCAAACGCATACTTACTATCTTCTGAGCTTTCCACATTGCTATCTGGTCGATATGTTGAAATCAAAATGCAGCCCTTATCCTTTAAAGAGTATTTAGATTTCACTGAAAATGATAAAGACCGCAATCTTCAAGAAAAGTTTAATCAATACCTAAAGTATGGTGGACTTCCTACCGTAGTTGATTTAATGGATAATCCAAATACAATAGGTCCCTTCCTTGAAGGTATATACAATACTGTTCTGATCAAAGATGTTATTGAAAGAAATGGTGTAAGAGATGCAGCACTTCTTGAAAGCATATTAAAATTTATAGCTGCTAATATTGGCAGTATTGTCTCAACTAAGAAAATAAGTGATTATCTGACCAGCAGTGGCAGAAAGACCACCAGTGATACGATCGATAATTATCTAAAAATGCTTGAAAATGCATTCATCATCTACAAAGCAAATCGTTATGACTTAAAGGGGAAGATGTTTCTAAAAACCCTAGAAAAATACTACATTGTAGATATGGGCATTCGCAACCAACTTACAGGACTGCGTAATACAGATTATGGCCACGTTTTAGAAAATCTTGTCTATCTAGAACTATTAAGACGAGGCTACGACGTCGCAATTGGAAAAGTCGGTACATTAGAGGTTGATTTTGTCGCAACAAAAGCAGATGAGAAAATATATTATCAGGTTTCAGCTACAATTTTAGATGAGAAAACAAGAGAGCGAGAGCTACGTCCTCTTGAGTCCATATCTGATAATTATCCAAAATATATTCTTACCATGGACCAAACTATCTTTAATGACTATTCTGGGATCAAGGTAAAAAATATCATAGACTTTCTGCTTGAGTAATTATTTAGCCCCTTAGTGGGGGCTTTTCATCTATTCGTATTTTA
>CAZTML010000073.1:0-8558 GCA_964614935.1 uncultured Clostridia bacterium
TAAATGCAGTAAATAATACAATTACAAACACGTCATCTACAGATGCTCCTGCCAAAATTAATTGCGGAATACTTCTTTCTTTTCCATATCCTTCTTCCATAATTTTAATCATTCTTGGAACAACTACTGCAGGTGATACTGCTGCTAAAACACTTCCCATTATAGCAGATTCTAAAACTGATATACCTAATATTTTTGGAGCAATTAATACAACTCCTATAATTTCAAAACATGCAGGAACAAAGCACATAAAAATTGCAGGTCTGCCGACTTTTTTTAGATCGTCAACATCGAGCGATAGTCCCGCCCTAGTCAAAATAATAATTAAGGCTAGTTGTCTTAAATCAGCCGATATTTCCAATATGGATGAGTCTAGTAAATTAAATGCATAGGGGCTTAAAATCATACCGGTGATAATCATACCTAACAAACTAGGTAATTTTAGCTTATTAAATATACTACCTAACATTAGCCCTAATAAAAAAACCAGAGATAAACTAGTAAGCATAAAATTCTCCTTAACTATTGCAGAAATAAAAAACTGATAATTCCTGCGTATTTTTGCAGAAGTCATCAGCATAATTGCGGTTTAGGTTGTCACCAAGGGAGAACTTCATTCCCAATTAATATTAACATATGTGTAAATACTTTTCAATAAATATTTCTGGATGCAATTATTGAAAGTCTAGAGAAGTCAAACATATACACAGACCTCTGAAATTTTAGAATGGCTTGAAGGCGGTGATTATTTTAATTTTATAAAAACAATAAAAAGCGAGTTAAATGAAAATTTCAAAGATGTCATAATTATCAACGCCAACATACGTTCAGCCTTATATATAGCAAAATTATAAATGAATAGTCAAAATTACTATATATAAAAAACCAGTCACAAAGGATGACTAGTTTTTATTATCTGATTTCTTATTTACTTTAGTTCTTTTTTAATCTCCATAAGTACCTGTTCGTTTATACGATTATAAGATAGGATATCTTCCGTGTTTTTTTTCAATAGGTTTTTATATTCTTCAAAATTATTATATAACTTATTGAAACTATTTATTAAGCCTTCTAGGGTAATGGTATTTAAATCATTGAAACAAATTTGCTTAAGTTTTTCTGAAAAAATCTCCACCTTAGGATCATAAGATAAGGCTATAAAGGGCTTTTTTAAAAGAGAACTGAAAATTAATCCATGCAATCTCATCCCTATAAAAACTTCTCCAGATGAAATATGTAATATTATATCCTGGAAATTCAAACTTTCTAAATATATTAGAGAAGGATTATTTATTCTATACTTAATTTTAGACAAAACTTTATCATCATTTCCTTTTTGGAAGGGTAATAAAACAACTTCATATTCATTGTTAATTAAGTACTCAATGAAAGAAATCATTGTTTCTATAAACCTATCTTCATAAAACCAATCTCTTAGATTAATTATAACTCTCTTTGGCTTTGTTTCTAGTTTCTTATGAATATTTAGGTTAAAAACTAAATCATTGCCTAAATAAATATTATTTAAATTATAACTTTCTAAAAATTTAAAAGAATCTTCATCTCTTAAAACAATATGATCCAAAGATTTTAAAGTTTTTATAGTAGCTTTTATAGCTAGTGAGTTTTTTAAAGGCCCTATACCATTGCCTAGTAAAACTACTTTTTTTCCAAATAATTTTGACAACTTTAATATTACCAGATAATAATATAAGGACCTGTTACTTGTAATGTTTTGCAACATGGATCCTCCCCCACCGACTATTATATCCGACTTTTTAATTCCTTTTATTATTTCTATGTATTTGTTCCTGCTTATACCTTTGATACCATGAGTCGTTTCAGTATCCTTAACACTATAAGTGATAGCTGTAATATCAGGTTTAATAAATACCTTGTTCAGAAGCGTAATTGTAGACTTAAGTAGGGCTTCATCGCCAGCATTTCCTGAACCGTAATACCCTATGATTAAAAATTTTTGCTCGTCCATTCCTAATCTCCCAGATATAGCTTATATACTTCTTCATACTTATCTACCATGATTTCAACGGAATAATTTTCTTCTATATATTTTCTTTCCCATTCATGGTCCATCTTACTCTTTAATAATAAGTCTATATCCCTTTCTAAATCTTCATATGTAACCATATTAGTATTCCTTGCTGTAAAATTATTAAACTCCGCCAATTTTAATTTATTTTTATCTAATATTCCCATGTAACCATAATTTCCGGCTAATATTACAGGCAGGTTATAACACATTGCTTCTAATGCAGCTCTACTTATGCCTACGAAAATTTTAGCCTTATCGAGATATTTTTCCACATCTGATACTTTGCCTGTAAAAACTATATTGTTAAAACCCCTTGCCTTAGACTTTAAGTTATCTAATTCCGAACCGTCCCCAACTATAACTATTTCCATATTTTCATTTGCTTTTCCATACTCAATTAATTTATCTGCAATTAAACTTGTATTCTCTTCTAATCTGCTAATATGAATTATTCCATTTCTATCATTATTATTTGACGGTTTAAACTTACCTAAATTAATTCCATTTATTGTGTTATAAATTCTGTCTTCGGGGACGTCATAATTATTTTTAATATAATTTCTAATATCTTGGCTCACAGCAAAAACCCTATCTCCCCATTTAGTTATATGCTTTAACAAAAAATTAACACGGAAAGTGCCATGGGCAGTTGTTATCATTTTAAAGCCGTCTTTTTTTTCCAGTAAAGATAGTAAAAAGGCTGGAATTCGAGCATGACCATGGACTAATTTTATATTTTCTTTTTTAATTAAATTCTTTAAAATCCTCATAGAATTAATAACAGCTAAAGGGTTTTTGGTATGTAAGGGAACATGGACAGTTTCTACACCAGCTTTTTTTAATCTTTCCTCATAGACTCCACCATTAGAAGCAACAAAAACCTTGTAACCTCTTTTTTTAAGTTCTATACATAATTCTACCACATGGGTTTCTGCTCCCCCTATATCCAAACCCATTAAAGCTTGAAGCACTACTTTTTCGTTATACATATAATCTACTCCTGTATGCTTTGTGTAATTGCTGAAAATAAAAGTCCTATGGTTTTATATTTACCGGTGGAATTTACCTTGATTTCAGTAATTCCTTCAGCATAAACTCCGTTTGGTCTATCTAAAATATTACAATCTACAGTTAAAATAACATTGTATTTTTCGGGGCTTCTTGTTAAAACACTCTCCCCGTCATTTTTTACAAGTACAAGGTAAGAGTCTTCTACTTGAATGTCTTTTATTTTACCAAAAAAATAATTTGTGTCATCAGAGTATAAATTATCCCCTACTTTCAAAGCGTCTACAGAAAACTTTCTTATATCCCTTATTACAAGTACTACTTCCTTTTTTGCATTATTAGTTTCATTATTGCCCACTATTGAATTTACAGATCTTATATTTTTAATTTTTAATCCTAAGACTACAACAACTGCTAAAACAAATACTATTATTAAATAATCTATCCAATTAAATTTTCTCTTCATTTTCATTACCTCTCAACACCTACTACATATCCATAGCTTGCGAAACTTTTACCTTTTATGGGAAGGTAGTGACCTACCCTTATCTCTTCTCTATCTACTGTAACAACATCATTTTCGATTATTGCATCTGCCTCAATATCTATAAGTACAGAATATTTGCCTGGATGTTCTACCATAGTTATTACACCATTTTCCTTGTCCTCGAATTTCTCCCTGTAAGGATTCACTTTAAAATCTTTAATTTTTCCTAAGTGAAAATTTTTACTGGAATTGAAAAGATCCTTTCCTATTTCTAACTGGTTGATAAATTCTTCTCCTACTTCATTTGATTCAAATGTATATATAATAGGGGTGGTGGTTTTTGTAAATTGTGTATTAGCGCTGAAAGGTTTAACTATATAAAATATCGATCCAAATATAATTAAAACAATCAATATGTCAATTATGCCTATTTTTTTAATCCAGTTCATTGCATTCCTCCATATATATTTTCTATATTTTTAACCATTTCTTGAACTGTAAATTTTGCTTTTACTTTTTCATATCCATTTTTCCCAAATTGCATTCTTAAATTTTCGCTATTAATAAGTGCCGAAAGTCTTAATGAAAAATCCTCATAGTTTAAATAGTCTACTAAATAACCATCCTCACCATCTGTTATAACTTCCTTAATGCCGTCAATGTTAAATGCCACTACAGGCTTTTTATGTGCAAAAGCTTCAATTACTGAAAATGACAAAGCTTCAGAATTAGATGTATTTACTACAATATCAGATATGTGATATATTTCATCTATTTCATTTATATGTCCTAAAAATTCTACATTTATCTTATTATCCCTGGCATAAGATTCTAAATTGGATCTTTCTGAACCTTCTCCAACCAATAAAATTTTGAAATTTGTTTCAGTATCCGCCAATATTTCTGCAATTTTAAGTAAGTGTTCTTGTCCTTTTACTTTTTCCAAACGACCTACTAGGGTTATAATAAGTTCATCATTAAGTGAGTATTTTTCTCTTAGATTTTCATCCTTTATCTCAGGCAATTCCACACCATTATATACAAGAAAAATATTTTCTCCTTTTTCACCTTCATCCAACAAGTTTTCTTCTACCGCTTTGGAAACAGCTATTATTTTACTATTCAAAATTTTACTTAATAAGATTTTTATGTTTTTTTTCATTCCTGCCATTTTAGGTAATAAGCTATGTCTTGTATATATAACTTTTTTATTACCAGACATAAGGCCTGCTATTCTTGCCGATAAACAGGCATGGCTATGGATAATATCAGGTTTATGTGCCTTTATTAATTTGTATACTTCTTTAACTCCCAAAATATCAAAGGATTTTGTATCTATTCCATCTATCTCTACAATATCAATATTAGGTATGGCATAAATAATACTTTTTAAAACACTACCTTTAGGAACAAGGACAATAATTTCAAACTTATCTTTATTTATATATTTACAAATCTGGTATAAATATTTTCCTGCGCCACCAAAGTTCATATCTGTAATCACATGCATGACTTTTGTTTTATTCATCTTTAACAGCTCCCTTTTCTTTAGCCAAAAACGCACTAAAGGACCCAAGTCCCAACAAGATAAAATACATAAACATTATATCGTAATTATGCCATATATGGTCTACCATTCCTTGTATAGAGCACCCTACTATTCCGGCAAATATACTTACTGATATTACACTTAAACTTTTAGCTTTATAATTTATTGTAGATATAATATCCCTAGTCCAAGCAATAAGCATAGTAATAAAAGAAACAAGTCCCAATATGCCCATTTCAATATAAACCATAAGAATAGTATTGTGTGCATGAAAGGATTTAGCAGCATGTAAAGAGTATATCTTGTAAAGTTCTTTAAACTGCCCTAATCCAGTACCAGTTATGCTGTAATCCCTTAGCATGTCGATTGAAGCCTGGTATATTGACATTCTATAAGAGGTAGAGGTGTCTCCACCGGTAAATATAGAAAGTATTCTTCTAATTATGGATTCAGGTAATAAGGATGAACCTGCTAAGCCTAATATAATCATTGCGGGCAAATAATCCTGGGCTGCCAAAAGAACAACAATGACCATAGCAATAGCAAAACTTAACATACTTCCTCTGGATAAGGTCATCAAAACATTAGCTGCCCCTAAAGTCAATACCCCCAAATAAAATAATTTATATATTTTCTTATTAGAAGTATAAAATAGTGAAAATATAATGGGAAGTACCAAGACCAAGTACTCTCCATATACATTAGGATTGCCAAAAAAACTATAAACCCTTGTTAAATTAGTCGAGAAATCTTTATCCAGCCAGGCTTCATCCATTGGTGCACCAAATATAAATTGATATAAACCGTGTAATCCAAGAAATATTGTTGTTACAACTAACGAATTCAGCACTAGATATAATTTCTTTTCATCTTTTATTATATATGGTACAAATAATCCCATAAGAGTAAAAGTAATATAAATAATAAATACTTCAAGGCCTTGGGCTGGGCCTGTATTCAAAAATTGACTTAATACTATAGAAACCATAAATGTTAATAGAAAAAACAAATATAACTTGGGGTATTTAAATGTAGTCCCTTTATGCAAAAGGGATAAAATAGTTAATCCTATTATCCCAACACTTATAATTAATCCAATAGATGTAGGGGCTAGGGGGAGAATAATTATCAAAATAACAAATAGAAGAAAATTAGCTTCTTTATTAATTAACAGTCGAATTATAAAACTATTGTCTATTATCTTGTTAACTATCCTCTGTAATATATTGGATTTGTCTTTTAATCTATAAGCTATTTTTAACAAGACACTATTTCCCTCGCTATCTTCAGGTCTAATTTGTGATGTTAAAAATCGAATAATGAGACTTTTATTCAATATAGATAAAAACCAGTTTACAAATTTATCTACTATTAAACTAAGATTGCTGTGTTTATAGTCGTTTTTAATTTTTAATATTAATTTCCCTATTCCATATAGAATAATTGAATTCGATAACATAAACTACCCCTTATTTAATAATTTCCAACAGCCTGTTACTTTTTAACAAGTCTTTTTTAAGAATTAAATCAGAAACAGCAAGTTCATTTTGCTTATCACTTATTTCTGACATGATTGATGAATTTTCAACCTTTTTTTTAGTTTGAGTATCATATAGAGCTTTTTCTAGATTGTCATAATAATGTCCCTCTAAAATAAGAGTCCCGTCTCTTTTTACAACATATCCGGGGTTTTCATTTAAAAGAGATTTCCCTAAGCTGTATGGATGACTCAGGCCCATAAGGTCCAAAATAGTTGGAAGTATATCTATTTGACCACCTATCTTGTCAATATCCTTCACATCCTCGGCTTCACCATTAAAAATCCACAAAGGAACTTTTTGCACCATGTTCCAGTCTAAGTTTGATCCATCTAATTTTAATAATTTTTCAACTAGACCTCTTTGGTCCTGGTAAAGTCCGCTATGGTCACCATATATAACAATCATTGTATTTTCTAATAGTTCCCTTTCCTTCAAGTCATTAAATAAATTTTCCAGAGCCATATCTACATATTTCATGGATTTTAAATAGTTTCCTACTTGAGTATCATTATAATCTCCTGTTTCTAATTCTATATCAGAAAAAGCATCATAGGGATGATGAGAAGATAATGTTATTAATAAAGAGAAAAATTTACTGTTTTCTTCTGATATATCTATGGATTGCTTAAAAAAGGAATCGTCACTTACAGCCCATCCTCTTTTTTCTTCTAAATTAAAATCATTCATAGAATAAAATTTTTCATAATTGTAATTTTTGTAAACAGCTTCCCTATTCCAAAATGAAGATTCATAGGCATGGAACATCCTTGATGTATAACCTTCTCCATTTAAAATATCTGCTAATGTCAAATATTTATTCATGGGATACAAATAATTAACAGAACCGGTAACTGAAGGGTATAACGAATTGTTAAGCATAAATTCTGCATCTGCTGTATTGCCTCCCGCTACTTGATGATATATATTATTAAAGTAATAGCTGTTATTTTTAAGCCCATTTAAAAAGGGTGTTACCTCTTTTCCTTCTACAATTAATTCTGGAACAAATCCTTGCATAGCCTCAACTTGAATAACAATTAAGTTTTTGTCCTTTGCAGTACCAAAATATTTACTAGTATCATTATCTTTATTTGAGTAAAATCCCCTGATAATTTCCTTTTCATCTTCTTTTAAAGGGGTATTCTGACCAATCTTTTGTTTAGCAAAATCATATATATCATATCCATGAAAATAAAGAGTACCGAAATCTTTAGCTATATTTTTTCTTTCATATGCATGTCTTGCTCTATCCACATCTCGTCCATAAAAAGTAAAAGTTAATACAGAAATAGCTATGATTACTAATAAGCTTATATTTCTTAACCTTTGTCTGTTTTCAAACTTCGAATAGTTATTTGGCCTTAAAATATAAACCAAAAAACCTATAAACGGAATATCAATAATAAACACAAAATCTTTGATTTTAAGCAAAGAAAGTATACTTTGACTTATATCTCCTACAAAGCCTACCTGATATAAAATTGGTATGGTCAAAGGTATACCGTAATACCTTCCATATAAAGTATCGCTAAATAACACAAATGAAATAAGAATATTTAGTATAAATAATGATAATATACTTTTTCTTTGTGTAAACAAGGCTACAGCCGATACCAAAATAATAGAGCTTAATAAAATAAATTTAGATATATCACCTGTTAAAGTAAAAGGTGGTTCTTGAAGCTTAATTGTATATTGTAAATAAAGTGTTTTTATAAAAATTGAAACTATAGCAAATATGATAAATAATATTTCTAAAATATATACATTTATATTTAAACTCTCGAATTTTTCTTTATTTGTCTTTATAACTTGCAATATTAGTATCTCCTATCCTAATAAGACTGACACTTATTATATAACATTTTCTTAGCCATTACAATAAAATTGAATTGGACAAATTTTCAAGTATTTAGTGCG
>CAZTML010000074.1:0-8552 GCA_964614935.1 uncultured Clostridia bacterium
GCTGCAGAACAAATTTGGATTGATGGAAACGGAAACCGCTTTGTTAATGAGTATGCAGAACGTGATGTTCTTGCAAAATCTTCATTAGCACTTGAAAATGGTATCTTCTACATCATTTACGCAGGTAGAGGAGACGTTGGCAATCCTGATCAACTTATAAAAGGTACTGAATATAATGAAAGAGTTGCTGCTATGGTTGAAGGTGGACACATTTGGTATGGAGAAACTCTTGCTGAATTAGCAGAGGCTACCAAAACAAAAGCTGCAGGTGTAGCGCCAGCATATACCGAAGAACAATTACGTGCAACTATTGAAAAATACAACAGCTATGTTGCTAACCAGCATGATGATGAATTTGGCAAAGAAGTATTAGCAGGAGCTATTGATTTAGAATATATTGAAGCAACTGAAGGTGTTGGAATATGCATAAGCCCAAGAAAGTCTTCATTGCATCATACAATGGGCGGAGTAGTAATAGATACTGAAACTCGAGTTTTAGATACAAAGGGAAATATAATCCCAGGCCTATGGGCTGCAGGAGAAGTTACAGGTGGAATTCATGCAGGTAATAGGTTAGGCGGAAATGCAATAGCTGATATATTTACATTTGGACGTATTGCAGGTACTAATGCTGCTCAAGGCAAATAAGTAATTTAAATCTCCCAACAAAAGAGCTTTTTAGAAAGTATTTTACTAAAAAGCTCTTTTTTAATTTATACATGCGACAAAAGTTTACATTGTTTCAAGCAATGTTTTAAGTCCTATTCCTCTTTCATATTTGTATCCTAATTTAATCAATGTTCTTTCTATAGCTGCGAGAGTTGCATATACATAATGGTCATCAATATTACCCATATGTCCTATTCTGAACATTTTGCCTGCATATGCCGCAAGTCCTCCAGCTACCATAACTCCTTCTTCAGCTAATGTTTTTCTAAATTCTGCATCGCTAATACCTTCAGGATATAAAACTGTTGAAAGAGTTGAGCACCTAACTTCTTTTTTAGCTAAGACCTTAAAACCCATAGCTTCAAGAGAAGCGTTAAAGGCATTAGATACTCTGGTATGCCTTTCATATCTTTCTTCTATTCCTTCTTCTTTTATAAGTTTTACTGATTCTTTAAGAGCCCAAATCATATTTATTGCAGGAGTTGCGTAATATTTAGACGGGTCGTTCATTACTGGAATCCATTTTTCAAAGTCTATGTAGTACTCAGGGATGGTTCCCATTTCTTTTCTTCTCTTTAATGCTTTTTGTCCTGCCCACAATATTGCAAGTCCAGGTGCTACCCCAAATGCCTTTTGAGAGCCGGTAAATAATACGTCAATATTCATGTCGTCAACATATTCTCTTTCTCCCGCAGTCGCTGCAACTCCATCAACTATGTATAAAGTTTCAGGAAATTTCTTTAAAACTTGGCCGATTTCTTCGATTGGTGCACGAGCTCCTGTTGAAGTATCTACATGGGTCACTGTAATTGCTGTATAGTTTTTTTCTTTTAATTTCTCTTCAATGGTTTCAGGAGAAACTACATCTCCCCATTCAGCTGACACTACATCTACATTAAGACCTTTCCTTGTGCATATATCTATGAATCTGTCGCCAAAAAATCCGTTAGATACTATCAATACATTATCATCTCTTTTTGTAACATTGGCAATTGCCATTTCCATAGCCATGGTACCGCTGCCAGCTACAACAAAGCACTCACCGTCAACTCTCCACATTTCTTTTAAATCAGCTATTAGTTCACTAAAGTTCTTAACAAATACAGGATCACCGAAAGCAACTGTTTCTCTACCCATTTGATCAGTTATTGACCTTACCGTAGGTGTTGGTCCTGGAATCATTACTAATTTTTTATTCTTCATATGGCCTCCTTATAAAAAATATAATATTTTAATTTAGCTATTTTAGTATATCAGTCTTAAATATATAATAACTCTTAAACAAATTCAAGTCTACTAGAAATTATTTTATTTACTAATAACAGTCTGATATAAGTACATTTTATTTAATTAACATTCCATGATTATAATCATAAAATATAATATAAATTAAGAAATTAAGAAATTAAGGAGATGCCATGATTTCATATAATAGTGTGAATAAAATGAATCAACCTGAAAGAAGGTTTGAAAATATTACCATTGGAAGATTAGCACCGGATTTTATTGGTCTGTCCACTTTAGGATATATCAGATTGTCTGATTATAAAGGAAAGTGGTTAATATTAGCCAGTAGTCCATCTGCATTTAGTGCAGTTTCTACTACCGAGCTCATCGAAACAGCACAACACTATCCGGAGTTATTAAAAAGAAATGCATATATGGTCGGATTAACAACTGATAACCTTTCTGCCAATTTAGCCTGGGTATATGATATATATCAAAAAACAGGTATTACAATTCCATTTCCTGTAATTGCAGATGCTGACTTGGAAATATCTGAAATGTATGGAATGTTAAACCCTGATAGATTGTATTGGGAAACTGTTAGGGATTTATTTATTATAGACCCCTCTGGTCGGATAAAAGCTATCATGACCATGCCTGTGGCAACCGGAAGAGATACTGACCAATTAATAAGAATTTTAGACTCGATTCAACTTCAAGAAACCTATGGTTTTCAAACTCCTGCCGCTTGGAGTCCTGGAGAACCTGTTTTATTACCAAATGTAACTTCATATGACGAATTAATTTACAGAATAAGCAACCAAGAAGCATTAGGGTATTATTGTCCTGCTTGGTATTATTGTTACACATACTTTAATCCAGAAAGTGTTAACAACGCTGCCCCATCACAAGATAACAATAATGTTGTTCCCCTACCAGTCAGTTAGCAACCTTCATGAACACAAAAAATAGATGGTTATATTTCTAAACACATATACCATCTATTTTTTTATATGTTTCTTTTATTCAAATTCAATAGTTGCAGGTGGCTTAGTTGTAATGTCATACATAATCCTGTTTACATTATCCACTTCATTTACTATTCTGCTTGATATCTTTTCTAATACCTCATAAGGTATTCTTGCCCAATCTGATGTCATACCATCGCTTGAGTTAACTGCTCTTAAGGCAACTGTATGGGTGTAAGTCCTTTCTTTTCCTTTAACACCAACGCTTCTAATGTTGGGGAGGGCTGCAAAATATTGAAAAATTTCCTTATGGAGACCTGCTTTTTTAATTTCTTCTCTAAATATAAAATCTGCTTCTCTCACTATTTTTAATTTTTCTTCAGTTACTTCACCTAATACGCGGATTGCAAGACCTGGACCAGGGAAAGGCTGTCTTTCAACTATTTCTTCAGGGATTCCCAATTCTCTACCCGCCTGTCTTACTTCTTCCTTATAAAGTTGTCTCAGTGGTTCAATGAGTTTAAAATCTACATCATCAGGAAGTCCTCCAACATTGTGGTGGCTTTTAATTACAGAAGCTGAATCTGTACCGCTTTCTATAACATCAGGATAAATTGTACCCTGAACAAGATAATCAATATGACCAAATTCATCTTTTAGTTTTTGTTTTTCTTCCTCAAATACACGTATAAACTCTTCACCAATTATCTTTCTCTTTTCCTCAGGGTCAGTAACTCCTTTTAACTTACCCAAAAATCTTTCCCCTGCATTCACTCGGATTAAATTCATATGGAACTTATCTTTAAATGCTTTTTCCACCTGATCTCCTTCATCTTTCCTTAAAAGACCATGGTCTACAAATACACATATTAAATTTTTGCCTATTGCTTTATGAACCATTACAGCTGCAACAGATGAATCAACCCCGCCTGACAAGGCACAAAGGGCCTTTTTTTCTCCAATTTGTTCTTTTATTTGTAGTATTGAATCTTCAACAAACTTTTCTACATTCCAGTCTTTTTTCATTTCAATTACCTCAATCTATATTCTTTTAAATGTAAGCTTTTTATTAAATAAGGTTATCAAAAAATTGTTAATGTGTCAATAAAAAAGAGGACATTTAGTCCTCAATAATACATAATTACTTGTTATAACGAAGAACAGGTTTTCTTGCTGCTTGGGTTTCATCTAACCTGCCAATAATCGTCGTATGGGGGGCTGTTTTTACCAAGTCTGGATCATTTTCTGCTTCATCTGCTATTTGACGCATAACTTGGATGAAGTCATCCAATGTTTCTTTACTTTCACACTCTGTTGGTTCAATCATCATAGCTTCATGAACAATGAGAGGGAAGTAAATTGTAGGAGGATGATATCCGAAATCCAACAGCCTTTTTGCTATATCCAGTGTGGTTACTCCATAATTTTCTTTTTGCCAAATTCCTGAAAGTACAGCTTCATGCATGTATTCAGTATCTATTGGCAATAAATATTTATCCTTAAGTTTTTGTGCAACGTAGTTTGCATTTAAAACTGCATTTTCTGCTACTTGTCTTAGGCCTTCAGGACCCATGCTTAAAATATATGCATATGCTCTGACCAATACGCCAAAATGACCATATGCTGATTTAACTTTACCGATTGATAGAGGTCTATCGTAGTCAAAATAGTATTCTTCGTCCTTTTTAGAAACGTGTGGTAGAGGCAAAAATTCAGCTAAGTGTTTTTTTACTCCTACAGGACCAGCGCCAGGCCCGCCTCCTCCATGAGGAGTAGAAAATGTTTTGTGAAGATTTAAGTGAACTACATCAAATCCCATATCTCCAGGTCTTGATATACCTAAAATAGCATTAGCATTGGCCCCATCATAGTACATCAAGCCACCTGCATCATGAATTATTTTAGATATCTCCAAAATATTCTCATCAAATAAACCTAAGGTATTTGGATTTGTAAGCATGAAACCCGCTGTGTCATCACCTACTAGGTCTTTCAGGGCTTCAACATCAACTAAGCCTTTTTCATTTGATTTTACTTCCACTACATCAAATCCTGCCACTGCTGCAGATGCAGGATTTGTTCCGTGTGCTGAATCGGGTACTATTATTTTATTTCTTTTTTCATCATTCCTATTCATGTGGTAGGATTTCATTATCATTAATCCAGCTAATTCGCCATGAGCTCCTGCTGCAGGCTGAAGAGTGAAATCATCCATGCCTGTTATTTCAGAAAGCACAGTCCCAAGGTCGTACATTAACTTCATTGCACCTTGTACTGTCTTTTCATCCTGGTAAGGATGAATTTTAGCAAATCCGTCAAATCTTGCAACTTGTTCATTTACTTTAGGATTATACTTCATGGTACAAGACCCTAGAGGATAGAAACCGGAGTCAACTCCATGATTTCTCTGTGACATTTTAGTAAAGTGGCGAACAGCATCAAGCTCACTTACTTCAGGAAGTTCAGGGTCATCACTTCTTAAATATTTACTGTCTATTACATCTAATGATACTTCCGGCACATCGCATTCAGGAAGTGAATATGCCTTTCTACCTTTTATGCTCTTTTCAAATATTAATTGCATATTACTCACCTGCCTTTCTTGCCAAAATATCTATTTCTTCTTTAGTTCTCTTTTCTGTTACTGCTACAAGATAGCCATTTTTTATATCGGGATAATCTTTCTCTATGTTGTAGCCACCTATTATATTGCTCTTAAGTAGCTTTTCGTTTAAGGCATCTACGGAATTTTCACTTGTTACAACAAATTCTTTAAAAAATGGTGCTGTAAATAAAGGTTTAAATTTACCACTTTTAATTAATTCATTATAAGCGTAGTGAGACTTGTTTAAACAAAGCTTTGCAACTTTTTTAAGTCCTTCCTTGCCCATAAATGTTAAATACATGGTTGCCTGCAAGGCATTTAAAGCTTGGTTAGAGCAAATATTTGAAGTTGCTTTTTCTCGTCTTATGTGTTGTTCCCTCGTTTGAAGGGTAAGCACAAAGCCCCTTTTTCCATCTTTGTCTGTAGTTTGACCTACAATTCTTCCCGGCATCTTACGCATTAATTTTTCTGTAACAGCCATAAAACCTAAGTAGGGTCCTCCGAAATTTAGAGCATTTCCAAGGGATTGCCCTTCACCTACAGCTATATCAGCTCCCATTTCCCCAGGACTCTTTAGTATTGAAAGTGAAATAGGGTCTGCACTTACAGTCAAAAGACTTTTGTTTTTATGAGTGATTTCAGCAATTGCTTCTACATCTTCTATTATGCCGAAAAAGTTTGGATTTTGTACAATTACTGCTGCTGTATCCTTATTTATTTTTGCATTTAAATCATCTAAATCTACTTGTCCATTTTTATATTGAACTTCTGTAACTTTTATATTTCTGTATTTAGCATATGTATTTAAGACCTGACGGCTTTCGGGATGGACAGAACTTGCTATTAATATTTCATTTCTGCGTGTTGACTCACAGGACATAACTGCAGCTTCCGCCAATGCCGATGCACCATCATACATAGATGCATTACTGACAGGAAGGTCCGTAAGCTCACTAATCATTGTTTGATATTCAAATATAGCTTGTAGTGTTCCCTGGCTTATTTCAGGCTGGTAAGGAGTGTAAGCCGTATAAAATTCCTGTCTCAACACTAATTGATCTATTGCAGAAGGTATGTAATGGTCATATGCTCCTGCCCCTAAAAAACATGCATAGTAATCTGTATTAAAGTTTTTATTAGATAATGATTTTAAGTTTTTTACAAGTTCCATTTCCGACAAAGCTTTAGGTATGTTCAACTCTTCTTTCAACAATACTGAATCAGGAATAGCTTTAAAGAAAGAATTTATATCTTCATATCCGATTTCCTTAAGCATTTGATGTCGGTCTTCATTGGTGTTTCCAATATACCTTGTCATGACTACTCCTTTATTCGTACATTTCTTGATATTCTTCAGCAGAAAGCAAGCTGTCTAATTCAGTTGGCATGCTCATATCTATTACTACTATCCATGAATCGTATGCTGACTCATTGATTAATGCAGGGTTATCTTCCAACTCTTCATTTACTTCTACAACAGTTCCTGAAATAGGTGCATAAACATCTGAAGCTGCCTTAACTGATTCAAGAACCACAAACTGGTCTCCTGCCTCAACTACAGTACCAACCTCCGGTACTTCTACATAAACAACATCACCAAGCTGATCCTGTGCATAATCAGTAATTCCAATATATGCCTTGTTTCCTTCCACCTTCACCCACTCATGTGAATCAACATATTTTAATTCTTCCAATAATTTCATAATTTTCCTCCGTAATAATATTTTATACTAATTTTATTAATAAGTATGATCAACTTTAATTTTTAGGGTCTAAGGAATGTCCCCACAGTATTAATACCCAATATAAAAGATTTAATTCTTACTTTTATTTTCTTTTATAAAAAGGTTTTTTAATAACTTCCGCCTTTATGTTTTTGTTTCTGATTAGAATTTCTATTTCTGTGCCTATCTTAGCATATTCTGAATTTATAAGGGCTAAGCCTATGCTTTTCTTTAATGTAGGTGAATGACTTCCTGTTGTAACATGGCCTATTTTCTTTCCATCAGCATATACCTCATAGTCACTTCTTGGTATTCCCCTTCCAACCATTTCAAATCCAACTATCTTTCTTTCAAGACCTGCTTCTTTTTGTTTTGCCAATGCTTCCTTACCTATAAAATCTTCCTTGGCTAACTTTACACAAAATCCAAGACCTGCTTCTAAGGGGCTTATATTTTCATTTAACTCATGGCCGTAAAGAGGCAGTCCTGCTTCAAATCTTAATGTATCTCTCGCTCCTAAACCTGCAGGAATTAAACCTTCATCCTTGCCTGTTTCTAAGAGTAGATCCCACATTTTTTCAGCATTTTCAGGAGCAAAATAAATTTCAAAACCATCCTCACCTGTATAACCTGTACGTGATACCATAGTCTTTATTGTACCAATATTTACATTGTCAGAAAAATAATAATATTCAATTTCATTTAAATCTTTTTCTGTGATGTTTTGAAGTATACTTTGTGCTAGGGGTCCCTGTAAAGCAAGCAAGCTATACTCATCTGAAACATTTACTATTTGAGTATCGCCAAATAAGTTTTCTTTTAGCCATTCAAAGTCCTTACTAGTATTTGATGCATTTACAACCAAGAGATAATCATCATCAGAGTATTTATAAACCAAAAAATCATCTATTACTCCTCCGTTAGGATAACACATTGTTGTATAGGCAATTTGATTATTTTTTAGTACAGAAATATCATTTGTTAATACCATTTGCAGAAACTTTTCCGAATCCTGACCTTTAACTGATATTTCACCCATGTGAGAAACATCAAAAAGCCCTGCTTTCGTTCTTACAGCTTCATGTTCGGGAATTATGCCTGTATATTCAACAGGTAGGTCCCATCCGCCAAAATCAATTATTTTCCCCTTAAGCTGAATATGTTTTTCATATAAAGGTGTTTTCATTATACACTCCACTCCTTCTCTTATAAATACAGCAATTTATCTCGTCTGCCTTTAATGATAAGTTTTACTTTATACATTCTTACTTTTTTGAACTAATTGTCAATATTATAAAACCAATATCTGACTGTGTCAACCATATAATAATCGTGAAAAAAAATACTATTGTTTGTATA
>CAZTML010000075.1:0-8360 GCA_964614935.1 uncultured Clostridia bacterium
GAAAAACGTGAAAAGGAACAAATAAAGCAGGAAGAAAAACGAGAAAAAGAGCGTGAAAAAGAAGAGAAGCAGGATAGTAAGCAAGATATAGAAAAGTCCGATGTTAAAGTAATAGGGGTAAGTGAAGAAGAAGTTGATGAAGCAAAAAAACTGGGAATTACGCCTGGTAAATTAAATTTGATTGAAAAACTTCAGGAAGCAGCTATTGCAGCAGGACATAAAAATGAAATAGACATAGATGATTGGCTAGACAAATCAGTTCAGAAAATAAATTCTCAAACTAAAGAATACAGGGAAGAGTTAAAGCAAAAAGAAGATAATAAAAACAACAATAAAGGATCAAATAATAGCAATATAAAAAATAATAACGGAAACGAAAATAGCAATAAGGGTAAGTCAAATAATGCTAATGACCGAAAGGATAAAAATAGGAATTAGTATTTGACAAAGATATTTAAATATAGTAGTTTATACCTGTAGGGAACGTCCTGCAGGTATATTTTTTAACTACCATATATTAAATTTAAAGAAAAAATAAAGATTGGATTAGAGGTTGTAATGACTAATTTTATTATTAAAAAATTTATTAAAGATTATGAAAATGTAAATGATCCAAAGGTTAGAGAATCCTATGGTACGGTTTCAAGTGTTACAGGCATAATTGTAAACTCCCTGTTAAGCATAAGTAAAATTTTAGCAGGGATAATATTTAATAGTATTTCTGTTTTAGCGGACGGAATTAACAATTTATCCGATGGAGCCTCCTCCATAATGACTTTAGTAGGTTTTAAGATTTCAGGCAAGCCTGCGGATAAAGATCATCCCTTCGGTCATGCCAGGATGGAATATCTTACAGGACTTATTTTGGGAATTGTTGTACTTTTGGTTGGAGTTGAGCTTATAAAATCTTCTTTTAATAAAATCATGAATCCCGAGAAAACTATCTTCTCAATAGAGATGATTGTAGTACTCCTTATATCCATTTTGGCAAAGCTATGGCTCTTTTTATTCTATAATAAACTGGGAGACAAAATTTCATCTACTACAATAAAGGCTGCCGGCACAGATTCAAGAAATGATGTAATTGCCACGGTAGTTGTACTTTTATCCATACTAATATCAAGATTAACAGGCTATGAAGTTGATGGATATGCAGGAATGTTTGTTGCTTTATTTATTTTGTATTCAGGATATGAAATATTAAAGGATATATTAAATCCTTTGCTTGGAGAAATGCCTAGTGAAGAATTTATTGAATCAATAGAAAGTAAGATTATGTCTTATGAAGAAATAATAAATACTCATGATTTGGTAATTCATAATTACGGACCTAACAGATACTTTGCAACAGTTCATGCAGAAGTTGATGCTAAGGAAGATATATTGAAGGCCCATGATGTAATAGATAATATAGAAAGAGATTTTGCGAGGGAATTAGACATTAACCTTGTAATTCATTTAGACCCTATAATTACAGATAGTGAAGAAATAAATGGTTTAAGGACTATGACAGAAGAAAAGGTCAAGTCTATAGACGAAAAGTTGTCAATACATGATTTTAGAGTTTCTACGGGAGAAACTCATACAAATTTAATATTTGATGTACTTGTGCCTGTTGATTTCGAAATGAAGTCATCAGAACTTGTAGAGTTAATTGAAAAAGAAATTCAAAAAGAAAACGAAACATTTTTTGCCGTTGTAACAGTCGACAAAAATTATGTTTCAACCTATATAAATGATCCAAAATGAAAATTATAAGGGGACGGGGTTAGTGTCATGTGAGACAACCCAGTCCCCTTATCAATTGCTTTATTAATTTGGTTAGGATGACAACTACTTATCTTTTATTGCTACATCCTAAAACATTTCTCATTTTGTGAGCAACCATATCTTTAATTGCTGTTCTTCCTGGACCTAAGTATTTTCTTGGGTCAAATTCAGAAGGATGTTCAGTAAAATATTGTCTTATAGATGCTGTCAAGGCAAGTCTTAAATCTGTATCAATATTAATTTTGCATACTCCTAATTGAGCAGCACGTCTTAACATTTCTTCCGGAACCCCTGCAGCTCCTGGAATTTGACCACCATACTTGTTGCATAAGTCTACAAACTCTCTTGGTACAGATGATGAACCATGCAATACTAAGGGGAAATCAGGAAGAAGCCTAGTGATGGTTTCTAGTCTTTTAAAGTCCAAGCTAGGGTCACCTTTAAATTTATAGGCACCATGACTTGTTCCGATAGCAATTGCCAATGAATCAACTCCTGTTCTTTCCACGAATTCCACAGCTTGATCCGGGTCCGTATATGTAGCATCTTTAGCACTTACATTTATACTATCCTCTACGCCTGCTAATTTGCCAAGCTCTGCCTCAACTACAACTCCCTTAGAATGTGCATATTCTACAACCCTTTTTGTAAGTTCTATGTTTTCTTCAAAAGGATATTTTGAGCCGTCAATCATAACAGATGTAAATCCATCATCAACACACTGCTTACAAATTTCAAAATCTTCACCATGATCTAAGTGAAGGCAAATATCTAATCCTGTGTCTTCAATTGCTGCTTCCACAAGCTTTCTTAAATAAATTGGATTTGCATATTTTCTAGCACCGGCTGATACTTGAAGTATAAGGGGTGCATTTTCTTGTTTTGCTGCCTCTACGATTCCTTGAATAATTTCCATGTTGTTAACATTGAAGGCACCTACAGCATAATTGCCTTCATATGCCTTTTTGAACATTTCTTTAGATGTTACAAGAGCCATTTTGAATCCCTCCTATGTGTTATACTAGTAAATTAATTATACAACATATTATATTAAAAAACATCTATTATTTCAAATATATTTTAATTCAACATTCCAAGAATTCCCCCACCTCTAAATAACCTTGTTCACCTTAGTGAAAATGTAGGTGGAGGGAGTATGTCACAACTTGATGACATTTCCTTTCTGTTCATCTAATTAATTTGTCATACTGAGTATAACCGCGAATTCTCTACGATGACAACCCCGTCCCTTTGTCATACTTTATCATACAAGAAATATAGAGTAATTTAAAGTAAAATTGAGTAAAACCGAGTAGACCCCATTAACAAATATTAAAATAGCCTAAAAACGTTAAAAATAGGACTTGAAAACATAGGAATAAATGAGTAAGATAAAGATAATATGTTAGCACTCTTCGCGGACGAGTGCTAACAAGAAATCGAATATACTAACATTAAATAAATAGGAGGAATTGATTATGACAGTAAAACCATTAGGCGAAAGAATAGTTATTAAAATGACTGAAGCTGAAGAGAAAACTAAAAGTGGTATAGTATTACCAGGTTCTGCACAAGAAAAGCCACAGATTGCAGAAGTTCTTGCAGTAGGTGCAGGTATCACATCTGATGAAAAGAAAAAAGATGAAATTAAAGTTGGAGATAAAGTTATATACTCTAAATTTGCAGGAACTGAAGTAAAGATTGATGGTGAAGAATTAATTATAATTAAATTAGCTGATGTTTTAGCAGTTATTGAATAAAAAAGGAGAGAAGATTATGGCAAAAATAATTAAATTTGATGAAGATGCACGCCGCTCAATGGAAAGAGGCGTTAATACTTTAGCGGATACAGTAAAAGTTACATTAGGACCAAAGGGAAGAAATGTTGTTTTAAGCAAGACTTTTGGTTCACCACAAATTACAAATGACGGTGTTACAATAGCAAGGGAAATCGAATTGTCTGACCCATATGAAAACATGGGAGCACAATTGGTTAAAGAAGTTGCAACTAAAACAAATGATGTAGCCGGTGACGGAACTACTACAGCAACCTTGTTAGCACAGGCAATCATAAGAGAAGGACTTAAGAACGTTGCAGCAGGTGCTAACCCAATGATACTTAGGAAAGGAATTGCTAAAGCAGTTGATGCAGCTGTAGAAGAACTAAAGAACATAACAAAGACAGTTGAAACTTCTGAAGAAATTGCTCAAATAGCATCAATTTCAGCAGGTGATGAAGAAATAGGAACATTAATATCACAAGCTATGGATGAAGTTGGCAAGGATGGAGTTATAACTGTTGAAGAATCTAAGACTATGGGAACGGAATTAACAGTAGTTGAAGGTATGCAGTTTGATAGGGGATACTTATCAGCTTACATGGTAACTAATACAGAAAAAATGGAAGCTGTTTTAGAAAACCCATATATTTTAATAACAGACAAGAAAATTACAAATATACAAGAAGTTCTTCCTATATTAGAACAAATTGTTCAAACAGGCAGATCGTTAGTTATAATAGCAGAAGATGTAGAAGGCGAAGCATTAGCCACATTGGTAGTTAATAAATTAAGAGGAACATTTAACTGTGTTGCAGTTAAAGCGCCGGGCTTCGGAGACAGAAGAAAAGAAATGTTAAGAGACATTGCTATTCTTACGGGCGGTCAGGTAATATCTGAAGAATTAGGATTAGACCTAAAAGAAACAACATTAGAAATGCTTGGTAATGCAGCTTCAGTTAAAATAGATAAAGAAAATACAGTAATAGTAAACGGTTCAGGTGCTAAAGAAGATATTGACGAAAGAGCAAGACAAATCAAGGCTCAGTACGAAGAATCAACTTCTGAATTTGACAGGGAAAAGTTACAGGAAAGACTTGCAAAATTAACAGGTGGAGTAGCAGTTATCAATGTTGGAGCAGCTACAGAAACTGAAATGAAAGAAAAGAAATTAAGAATAGAAGATGCTTTAAATGCTACAAGAGCAGCGGTAGAAGAAGGTTTAGTACCAGGGGGAGGAGTTGCATTATTAACTACAGTAAATGCAGTTTCCAAGGTAGCAGACGAATTAGAAGGTGATGCTAAGACAGGTGCTAAGATAATCCAAAAGGCATTGGAAGAACCGGTTAGACAGATTGCAATCAACGCAGGTCTTGAAGGCTCGGTAATAGTAGAAAAAATAAAACACAGCGATAAAGGCATCGGCTTTGATGCATTAAATGAAAAATATGTAAATATGATTGAAGCAGGTATCGTTGACCCTACAAAGGTTGTGAGATCAGCTCTTCAAAATTCAGCAAGCGTGGCTGCCATGTTATTGACAACAGAAGCAGCAGTAGCTGACGAACCAAAAGATGACGAACCAATGCCACAAATGGGCGGAATGGGCGGAATGGGCGGAATGATGTAAAAAACTTCAAACCGTTTGAAAACCAATTAAATAATGTATACAAAATGCAGCAAACATTTAGAAAATTTTCAAATCAGCTATCGGAGAAATCCGGTGGCTGATTTTAGTATACATAGCTAATTTCTCCGATAGAATTTATTAATTAAATCTATGCTTTGGAAGGGGGGGTTAAATAAGGCTTTAGGAATCCTAAATTTTTTATAATTTTTCTAATATTTTAATAAAAGATGACGATACCTTATATAGAAGGATATGTCAGAGGTGAATTCATGAATAATTATAATGATTTGTATACATATATTGATAATGAAGATACGATGGACAATAAGTACCTTACATGCTCTGTTGAAAATCAGGTATTTGGGATTACAATTGCTGATGTTGTACAAATAACAGGGATGCAAGAAATTACAGAAGTGCCTGAATTTCCACATTATGCAAAAGGAATTATTAACCTAAGAGGGGTCATTGTTCCAATTATTGATTTAAGATTAAGGTTGAAAAAAAATGAAGTTGAATACAATGAAAGAACATGCATAATCGTTACTAATATCGATGACTTACATTTTGGATTTATTGTCGATGCAGTTAATGAAGTTACAAATATTTATGAAGATAATATATCAAGTGCTCCTCAAGTGGGAAATGATTACGTTAATACTTATATTACCGGGGTAGCAAAATTAAATAATTCAATAGTTTTATTAATAGATCTTAAAAAGATACTTAATGAAAAGGAAATTGAATCCTTCAATATGGTTCAGGAAGTGGAAGAAGAAGGAGTATGAAATGAAAAAAGAAAACATTCAAGGAATCCGAATAATTGATGAAATGCAGGATCTTATTCCGTGGTTAATATTTGAATTAAATCAAAATTTATATACTGTAAACAGTAGGTTTATTACATCAATTGTTATTAAGCCTGATGAAGTTACCCTAGTTCCTAAAGTTAAGGATTATATTGAAGGCCTAATACATTTAAGAGGAAATGTGATACCATTAATTAATTTGAAATCATTGTTAGATATTGGTGATGAATTTAGTGAAAACATTGATAATAAACAATATGATGAGGAAATGGTAGTAGTCTTTGAAAGAGAAAACTCCTTTATTGGGCTTCTTGTAGATGAAGTTATATCTGTAGAGAACATTTCAACTTATGAGGAAACACAAGAAATAAAAAAGATGTCTAATGGCAGATTTGTAAAGGGTGTGGCAAAAGGACATAAAACCAATGATGTGCTTTTAGTTATTGATGAAGAAAAAATACTGCGTGATGCATAAAGGATTGTAAAGCAAATTAAATATTTCAGCCAAAAATATTATGTAGAATCAATAAAAGGGATGTGAGCTTATGAAAATACAAAATATTAACAATAGTAATTATATTAACCAAAAAAATAACTCTAATTATGTTAAGAAAGAAGAAGTTATTAAAGAAAATAAATACGATGTAATTGACATTAAAGTTAAAAATACAAAAGAAGAAGATAAAAGTATCAGCCCCCAAACTATCAAGAGGAAAGTTGTTTCTGAGATTAATGAAGAAACAACTACTGACAAAATCAACAGAATTAAAGAAAGTATAAATAATAAAACCTATAGTATTGATGTAGAGGAAATAGTAAACAGAATATTGAAGTAGGGGATAAAAATGAAGATTTTAAGTGAATTAATAAGAGAAAACGCTGATATTTACAAAGCCTTTTTAGAATTAGAATATAATAAGTATAAAGCCGTAATAGAGGATGATCTAATTACTTTAGATACTGTAGTATACCAAGAAGAAGTATTTTACATGAAAATGAAAGGTATAGAACAAAAAAGACAAAAACATATACAATCATTGGGTTTTAAGGACGAAACTCTAGAGGAGATAATTGGTAATACAGAAAGCGAATACAAAATAATTTTACAAGAGCAATTTGATGAATTAAATAGTACAATTAATGAATTGAAAAAGATTAATAATTTATTAAAAACAGTAATCGAAGTTAGACTTCGTAGAATAGACAAGGAAGTTACTAATCTGGGAGAAAAAGAAAAACCCAAAGAAGGTCTATTAATTTCAAAAAAAATATAGGTAGGAGAAGTTATGCTTAGATCAACTTTTTTAGGATATAAAACAGCCACAAGTGCATTAAAAGTAAATCAAAACCATATGGATGTTGTGGGACAAAACATATCAAATATTAATACAAAGGGATATACTAGGCAACGTCTTGATATCTCCTCCTTATCATTTAATACAAGCAACATAAAACTTGCGTCTACAGGAGTAATTATAGGACAAGGCGTTCAAGCAAACGGTGTAAGCCAGTTTAGAGACCCTTTTCTTGATTTGAGATATAGAATGGAAGCTGCAAAATCAGGTAGCGAGTATGTTCAATTAGAAGCTTTGGGCGACTTAGAATCAGTATTTGATGAAATATCGATGGATAAGTTAGATGCTCAATTTTCTCATCTTGCAACACAACTCCACTCACTTACATCCAGTCCTTCAGACCCTGTAATGGAAGGTGTAGTTAGAACATCAGCGGAAATGCTTACGCAAATGTTAAATGATTACTCAAGGGATATAGATACCATTTACAAACAACAGCTTTCTTATCTTGAAAATGGAGCTGTTGCAAAAGTAAATGAGTTGACAAAAAATATAGCAAAATTAAATCAGCAAATTAAAGAAAGCAATATAAGTGGAAATCCTGCATTGGAACTTAATGATGAGAGAAACATGTTTATTGATGAACTTTCTAATTATATAGATATAGAAGTAGATGTTATCCCCCTAGACATAGGCGGGGGTAAGACGGTAGATGAACTGATAATCAGATTAGGAGATACAGGATTTGATCTGGTTGATAGGAATACATTTAAGGAAATTGGTGTTGAAAAGTCGACCGATATAATCGAAATTAAAGAAGTAACAGGTAAAAACAGTGATGGGACAATGGTATATGGAACAAACATTACAAATTCTATTAAAGGTGGCCAGATAGACGGCTATTTAAAATTCTTAAATGGCAAAGGTGAATTTGCTACAGCAGTTGATGAAGCTGGATATGATAAGGCTTCAAGTGTTAAAGGTCTGCTATATTACAAAAATATGTTGGATACATTAGCATCAAAATTTGCAGCAGTTATGAATGACCATAATATGACACCGGAGACATATGATCCTG
>CAZTML010000076.1:0-8278 GCA_964614935.1 uncultured Clostridia bacterium
ACCTACCACCATTTTTCAGAAAAAAGACTCTGAAAAATGGGGTTAGGGCATCTTTTACATGCGTTTAGAATGACGAGGGCTGCGCCCTCAAAACGTCAAAATTACTTAATTATTAAGCTTCCTGTGTGAATTATATTGTCTCCAAGATAAATGTTGTAGGTTCCGCATTCAATTGTGTTTGATATACTGTCTATATTTTCTGAACCTATCAAAGGCTCGAATTTTATTTGTTTTTTTTCTTCTTCTGTTAGTATGCATTTGAAACTATCATTTATAAAAACAGGGTTTCCACAAGATGTATATGCTACAAACTGTCCTTTTTCAGCTATGCTGTAGCTATTATAATTTTCAAATGCCCAATCAAATATTTGATAGCTTTCATTAAACCAATTGTTATCATTAAGTAAGACTGCAATTATCTCAGTGCCATTCTTCTCTGCAGATGCAACCAAGCACCTTCCAGCAGCCTTTGTGTAACCTATTTTGATTCCGGTACCATACTCATACTGGTGTACTACTTTATTTTTGTTGTAAAAGTAGCTATTCATACTTCCTGCCTTATATTTTTCAGCCCTAGCAATTTCACTAAAGGTATTATTTTTCATTGCATAGGCACTTATTATGGCAAGGTCGTAAGCCGTTGAGTAATGATTGTCATCATGAAGTCCGCTTGGGTTTACAAAATTTGTGTTTAGTGCACCAATCTCTTTTGCCTTTTCATTCATCATAGATATAAAGCCTTCAGGATTATTCCGGCCTGCAAACTTGGCCAAGGTTTCTGCAGCATCATTTCCAGACCGAAGCATAGTTCCATACAATAAATCAATTACAGATACTTTTTGTTTCGGTATTAAATATATACTTGAACCTTCTATACCTGCGCATTCTGCAGGAACTTCTATCTTTGTATTTAAATAATCGATACTTTCAATAGCTACAAGGGCTGTCATAATCTTAGTGGTAGATGCAATTGGCAATTTTGTGTCTGCATTATGGGATTTGATAATTCTTCCCGATTCTGCATCTATAACTATGTATGCTTGTGCTGAAACCCCAGGTACCGCTTGAACTTGCGTAAATTGGCATGTTAATATAAATATTATTAACAATGATATTATAATTCTTTTAAAAATCACAGTCTCTTTTCTCCCTTACTTCTTTTATGAATGACATGATGCTCATTATTGATGATGTTATATCTCCTGTAGTTGTTTCATTATTAATATTAATAGCTCTAACATCATTATTAGGTGTTTCATAAATAAGAACCTGTGGGTTTAGTTGTAAATTGACGTAAGCAGCCCCAGCAAACGGCTTTAAATCTATTGTGCGAAATTTTTTGTCAATATCGCTGCCCCCTATTATAAAATTCATATTAAGCTTTGATATTGCTAAATAATTTGAATTGTCATAAGATATTTTGCTGCTGATGAGTTTTTCATTTTCTGTCAAATTATTGATATTATCTAAAGTTGTTTTTATAATGCTTTCTATATCCTTGCTCATGGTAGGTATCCCCTTTCTTTTTGGTAACTAATTTAATTATGCCCTAAATAAGGAGAATTATAACCATTAGCCATTAAGTATCGATTTTTTTAGCATTCTGTTAACTACAACAAATTCAATCGCAAAGGATTGTTTTTCTCGTATGCATTCTGGGTAAAAAAGTATATTTTTTATATAGAACAATTTATATGCTTTTTTTCCATATTTAAAATAATCTAATTTCTTTCTAAACTTCTGTCTTGTTTCAGGATTTTTATATCTGTTAATTATTTTTTGTGTGGTAAGGAAATCAATTATTTTATTAAATTCATGTTTTTTTCTAAAAACAATTATGCAAAAATAAAGATGCAAATATGTTAAGCTAATGCTAATCTTAACCATGCACTTAATATTGAAATATAAAAATAACAGTCCCCCTATTAAAGTTAACAATATACCCATAATATATAGCAATTAAAGATGACAAAAACACCGTCCCCTTGTCATCATATTGCATCCCCGTCTTCTTCTTTTTCAATGTTTAATGTTTTTAAATGCGGAAGTTCATCTATTGAGCTTAGGCCAAAATGTCTCAAGAATTCATCTGTTGTAGAATATATTACAGGTCTCCCTGGTTTATCAAGCCTTCCTACTTCCTTTATAAGGCCTTTGTCTTCCAGACCCTTTACAACCTGGGAGCATTTAACCCCTCTTATTTGCTCTATTTCCACCCTTGTAACAGGTTGTTTATAAGCAATTATAGACAAGGTTTCCATAGCTGCTGTTGATAAGCTTTTATTTACCGTAGTTTGCAAAAGGCTTTGAATGTATTCAAAATTTTCTTTTCTTGTAGTGAGTTGATAAGAAGTACCAAACTTTTGAATTATTAGCCCTCTTTTTTCATCATTCCCATACTCATCCATCATTTCATCTAATATGGATGTTATGTTGTGGGATGGCATATTTAAAATTTTTGATATATCTTTTATATTTAAGGGCTCTCCCCAAGCAAACATCAAACTTTCCAAAACACTTTTAATATTCATCTTCTCTCCTATGAACCAATGATTATTATATCATCATATGCCCTGTCTTGATACAATTTAATTCCTTCTTTGTTTGAAAGCTCCAATACAGCTAAGAATAATGTAATTATATATTCTTTTGTAATAGATTCTTTTTCTTTAAAAGTACTAAATAATGAAACCTTCCCGAATTTCTTTATTTTTCTTGTAAGTTCATCAATACAGTCTTTGACACGATAATTTTCTCTGTATACCCTTATTTTTTCCCCGGGCTCAATTTTAAAATTTTGATTCTTAATAAGTGATAAGTAAACATTGTAAAGTTCATATGCATTTATTTCATTTAATGAAAGCTGTTCTGTCTTTACATCAGAGGTTAACGCCATTTCTTCTCTTGGCTTAGAAAAATAATAGGAACTTTCATCTTCATATTTTTTTAATTCTTCAGATACTTCTTTAAACATTTTGTATTCCAAGAGCTGTGAAACTAAGTCTTGCCTTGGATCTTCTTCTTTTTCTTTTTGAGGCAAAAGCATTTGAGATTTTATTTCAATTAGGCTTGCTGCCATAAGTATAAATTCACTTGCAACATTCATATTAAATTGCATCATTTGCTCCAAGTAATCCATGTATTGATCTGTTATTTCTGCTATAGGTATGTCGTAAATGTCTATTTCTTTGTTTTCGATTAAGTGAAATAACAGTTCAAAGGGTCCCTGAAATACATTTATATTTACGGAGTAATCCATTCCTAGCCTCTCTATCTGATAGTAGTTTTTAAAATATTTTTAAAATAAAATGTAAATAAATTCTCCTTTTCTACATCTGTCTGGGGGTATAAATCAAATTCGCCTAAAACTTGATCACTCTTGTAAAGTTTTGCTGTCCCCACAACTGTGTCCTGACTTATAGGAGCTTTAAGATTTTCATCTATTACATATTCTAAATTAAAATCCTCAACCTTGCAATTACTTTCTGTAAAATAATAGATATTTTCCTTTGAAACTATGTTAATTGTGTCTTCCTTTCCGGCATAAATAGGTGATGTTGTTATTGTTTCGCCTTTCTTATGAAAAATCATATTTTTATAGTTAGCAAATCCTTCATTTAAGAGTTTCTGTATTTCATTAAAGCGAATTTTTGTATTGTCAGAGCCAAGAACTACTGCAATTAAAGTAGTGTCATTTCTTCTTGCTGCTGCTGATAAGCAATACTTGGCTTCTGAGGTATAACCTGTTTTTCCACCTATAAGACCATCGTAATTGTTTATAAGTCTGTTTGTGTTTACCAGTACCTGCTCTGAATCTTTTTCCTTTCCTACATATACGGAATCCATCCAAGTTAACAAGTATTCATTAACATAATCATACTTAAGAAGTTCTTGAGTCATTATAGAAATATCTTTTGCTGTTGTAAGGTGATTTGGATCAGGAAGTCCTGTTACATTTGTAAATACAGTATCATTCATTCCTAATTCTTTTGCTCTATCATTCATAGCTTTAACACAGCCTTCTACTGAACCATACATAAATTCCGCCATGGCAACAGATGCATCATTTGCTGAACGCATGGCTATTGCCTTTAGCATACTTTCTACTGTCTGTGTTTCATAGGCCTCAAGATATATCTGGCTACCTCCCATACCTGCAGCATTTTCAGATATGGTCATTTCCTGGTTCAGTGTTACCAGGCCATCTGCCATCCTTTCAGATACTAAAACTAAAAGCATTATTTTTGTAATGCTAGCAGGCTGCATTTTATCATTTGCATTTTTTTCAAACAATACTTTTCCATCATCTGCATTTATTAAAATTGCAGAACGAGATTGCATCTCATCTGGCGTAATACCGTATGTAGGAACAAGCCCCACATTTAATAGAATTGTACATAATAAAAATATGGTTATAATTTTCTTCATAAAAAATACCTCCTTTTTATGTAGAATAACCATATTTTGTTGATTCATACATTTTACCGCAGCCTCATTCACCAAAATATTATATTCGGGGATATTCTCTACCGTCAAAAACTATTTTTATAGTTGAGGTGTGTCCCTTCCTATGATAAATGGGGTTAGGGTATCTTGTCGATTTTGGTCTATTTCCCGGTAACTATAATTTGGTCTTTAACACTACTTCCTTCAAGGTCATTATCGATATTAAGGAAGTCTAATACTGTCTTTCCAATTGATGCAAAGCTATCAAGTATACCAAGATTCTTGTTTTCCATTATATTCTTTCCGTAAAATATAAGAGGAATGTATTCTCTTGAATGATCAGTAGATTCTGTTGTAGGGTCACATCCATGGTCTGCCGTAATTATGAGAAGGTCATCATCTTTTAATGAATCTAAAATTTCAGGAAGCTTCTTGTCAAAATACATTAAGGCATCTGCATATCCTTGCACATTGTTTCTGTGGCCGTAAAGCATGTCAAAGTCAACAAGATTTGTGAAAATCAATCCTTGAAAATCTTCTTTTATAGCTTGAATAGTTGCCTCTATACCTTCTACATTGCTAGTTGTATGATTTGATTTAGTAATACCTTTGTTTACGAAAATATCTTCTATTTTTCCTATGGCGTATACTTCCCTGCCACTCTTTCTTACATAATCAAGCATGGTGTCCTTATAGGGCTCCAAAGAAAAATCTTTTCTGTTTTCAGTTCTTACGTAAGCTCCTTCTTGACCTACAAAAGGTCTTGCTATAACCCTTCCTACACCGTGGTCTCCTTGTAGCATTTCTCTTGCAGTTTTGCAAATATCATATAGTTCTTCCAAGGGTACCACATCTTCATGTGCTGCTACTTGAAATACACTGTCAGCTGATGTGTACACGATTAAGTTCCCTGTTTCCACATGTTCCTTGCCTAAGACCTTGATAATTTCTGTGCCTGAAGCAGCATAGTTTCCTATAACTTTTCTCCCGACTCTTTTTTCGAATTCTTCAATAAGGTCTATAGGAAACCCATCAGGATATGTAGGGAATGGTCTATCTAGCACTAGTCCACTTATTTCCCAATGACCGGTTGTTGTATCCTTGCCTTTTGATTTTTCATTGCATTTTGCAATAGAAGCTTTAAATGAATCTGACTTTTTTAAATCTTCAAAACCGTCAATATTCAAAATCCCTAAGCTCTCTAAGTTTGGCAATGAAAAATTCTTTGCTTCTTTATATATATTTTTTAAAGTATTGCTGCCAACATCACCGTAATCGGCAGCATCAGGAAGCTCGCCCACTCCCACACTATCTAAAACAATCAATACTGCTCTCTTTATCATATTGTCTCCTTTATCTTTATGTATTTTATTAATCTTCCTTTATTGAGGACCTTTGCTAGGTCGGTTAACATTTATATATAATATATTATACCAATTATACATGGTTTCAATCACAAAAAAACGCAGTCTCAATCACCAATTTGTTTGCGATTGATCTACCATTAATTTTTTACAAAATCATATTCAGGGATATACCTCTGCTCCAAAGTCTATCCCTACAGTAAATGTGTGTCCCCTTTCCTGTGATAAATGGGATTAGGTCATGTTCTCGGAAATGCCTTTTTAAACACTTCTAATGATTTAAATTCTACCTTATCTATGTAACTTTGTGTTGCTGCTATGCTGTTAAGCCCCATCAGTTCCTGAACTGTACCTAGATCAGCCCCGTTTGACAATAAGTGGACTGCAAATGAATTTCTTAAAACCTGAGGAGATAAATCTTTTTTCAAATTCATTTTTTTCTTATAAGATTTAAAAACTTTCCATATTCCCTGACGAGATATGGGTTCTCCGGAAATATTAACAAACAAAAATTCATTATCCTCAGCAACTTTGTTTCTATAATTATTTAAATAATTTTCTATTGCATCTTTAGCATGTTTGCTTAAAGGAATTATTCTTCCTTTATCTCCTTCAATGCTTATTATACTTGCATTTAAATTTGTTTGGCTTATTTTAATGTTTATTAGCTCAGTAACCTGTATTCCAGAAGAATACATAAGTTCAAGTATAGCCAGGTCTCGACTCCCCTTAAAGGTGTTTCTATTAGGCAAGAGCATAAGTTCATTTATTTCATCCACCGTAAGTATAGAAGGTTTCTTTTTAATTTGTTTAGGGCTATGAATACTAGTAGCAGGGTTGTCCTTAATTAGCTTTGCATTTTTTAAGAACTCAAAAAAATTCTTCAAGCCGGAAATAGTTCTTGATATGGTTGAAGAACTTTTCCCATCCTTTTGAAGATTCACAAGATATGTCAAAATATGTGCCTTTTTTGTTTCAGTTAAATCTAGGGCATATTCATCATAAAGATATGTATTAAAGCTCTCAACATCATATACGTATGAGCTTATTGTATTTTCACTTAAATTCCTATTACTTAAATAATTTTTATAAACGCTAATATCCATTATCCCACCATCAATCTACTTAATATCAATACATAAATACTATAAACAAATGTATAAGCTGTTACAATCGCCAAATACACTAAAGAAATTTTAATGTAACTGGATATAATTATATCAAATTTACGGGAAATAGTCTCGATGTTTTTTGCTTTTCTTGTATATTTTGATATAGAAGACGAAATAAATGTAAAATAAAGTAGAATAGGAAATAAAATAAAGTAATCTGTAAATGTAAGCATAAAATATTTAAGATCCAGTCCTACATTCCTGATAATATAAATAATTGATAAGCCGTAATAAATAGATATAAAACCAAAGAGAATTATAATAAGTTTGCCCTGGCCTATACATGTTAAAAATATAATGGCCAGAATATATATGATATTTCTTTTGAATGCCATCCAGAAAATCTCTATAAAAGTCATATTAGCAAAACTTTCATAGTTAATTTCTGTCATTGTCCCTTTTCCAGTCAAGGCGTAAATTAGTGCCGATAAAATCAAAGATATAACAAGTATTAATATTAGTGATAAAAATCTTCTGTTTTCTGATTTTACCAGTTTCTTTAGTGTATTGTTCATAAAAAACCTCCTGCAAGCTTTGTATAATATATGCTTGTACAAGAGGTTTAATTCTAATTATGTATAATTTTAAGAATAAAGCCAGTGAAACAACCCGATTAATGTTTTGCTATCATTTATCCTTCCGGTATCTATCATCTTTTTCGCTTCATCCTTAGATACTTCTATAGTTTCAATACATTCGTCCTCATCAAATTTTGTACCTTCAAAAACTAAGTCTGTGGCCTTAAACAAGTATACTTTTTCATCTGAAAAACCCGGTGAAGAATAGAATTCATAGATCAATTCAATTGAATTTGCAACATATCCTGTTTCTTCCTCTAATTCACGCAAGGCTCCGTCTCGGGGCTCTTCTGCAATATTTAGGATTCCTGCAGGCAATTCATATATAAATTCTTCTATAGCTTTTCTATATTGTCTCACTAAAAGTATCTTTGCATCTTCATTAACAGCTAAAATACATGCTGCATTTTTATGTTCTACAATCTCTCTTTTCGCGTATTTTTGATTTTCAAGTTCAACTGTATCAACCCTTAAATTTAAGATTTTACCTTCGAAAATCTTTTCACTTTTTACCGTAATTTCTGTATTCAATACTTCCTCCTATAAGTGACATACTCCCACTACTATAGAAGTGGGGGCTTCTCGTTTGTAAATCAATGATTACAGTATTTGCGAGCTATCCCCGTGTGCCCCACGGTTTAATCTTTATGTACATATTAACTCATTTTAATAATAAACAAGGTATTTGTCAAGTCAATTTAGCGGGGCATTTGAATAT